>JAOZOM010000235.1 GCA_029933275.1 Anaerolineales bacterium
GTATAAGCCGATCTCCCGCCCGTGCGCTCAAAAACACGCGCTAGGTATTCGCCAATAATCCCCAAAGAAAAAAGTTGTACCCCACTAAAAATAGTGATAACAGAAACCAAAAATGGAAACCCTGGAATTGACCCCGCCGTAAAATAAATCACCAAAATATAAATAAAGACTCCAAATCCAATTAGCGTAAATAAAAGCCCCAAAAAGCTCGCAAAGCGCAGAGGGATTGTCGTGTAACTCGTCAAGACCAAAAGAGAAACTTTAATTAACTTGAAAAAACCATAATGCGATTCGCCAATCTCGCGCGTAGTCTCATTAACCTCTACAGAAGCAAAATTAGTCGTCCCCCACGAAAGCAAAACATCCACCAAAACATCTGCCCCTTTAAAATCGGCAAACGCTCGGCGCAATTCCGTTCGAAAGGCGCGAAACGCCCCAATATCCTGCACATTGCGCACCCCCATCACAAAAGCAATCGCCCGCTTCACCACCATAGAAGACCATCGTTTCCACCACACCTGCCCCCGTTTCCGCGCCACGCCGTAGACCACATCATACCCCTCTGCCAATTTTGCCAGCAACTTCGGGATTTCAGCAGGCGGGTTTTGCAAATCGTCATCCATCGTTACAACAATCTCATATTGCGCCTCACGGATTCCGCATAAAGTGGCGTTATGCTGTCCATAATTCCGCATCATATTGACCCCCACCACCCAATCAAATTTCTCTGAAAGAGACATAATCTCTCGCCAACTGCCATCGGCACTGCCATCGTTGACAAGAATCACCTCGTAACCCATCCCCAAAGTAGGCAAAACCTCTCCTAGTTTTGAAACTAGAAGAGGCAAAATCTCTTCACTATAATAAACAGGAATAACAACCGAGCAGCCGCTTTTTAATAGGATTTTTTGCCGCGTCACAACCTGACCTCATGCTTGCGTGCCATTAAATCGACAGTTCGAGCCAGTTCGGCATTTTTTCGTTCATCATCCCAGCCCAAAACATCCGCGAGGATTTCAGCCACTTCTTCCAAAAGCGGCTTGGTCAACAATCCCAACTTGGCGATATGCGTACGGCGCAGAATCAAATCATCTAGCCGAACAACCTTCTCTTTCTCTGCCAAAAATGCGATTTCACGGCGACTATAGCTCGACAATCCCGTCAAAGGAGAATCATCGCCTTTAGAGAGATACATCGCCACTTCTTCGACACGCGTCCCGTAGCGTTGATAAAGTTCTTCCAATCTAGCTAAGGAGAGATTTGTCCACGCGGCGACACCTTCTAATTGCTGTTTGCGCTCATCTTTGCGGCGTTCATAATTGCGCCCACCGCCAATCGCTAAAGATTTAGTTGAAACTTTGCGCGTCATTTCCAAATAATCGAGAGCTTTATCTGTCACTTGTTCGGCGAAGGCACGGAAAGAAGTCCATTTGCCTCCAACCAGCGAATAAATGGGATAATTCTGTCCCGTCCAAACCCCGCTAAGAACTTGGATGGTGTGGTCGCGGGAGATTTGTCCCGTTGTTTTTGCACCGCTATATTCTAGGGGGCGCACACCAGAGAAGCGAAAAACAATCTCATCGCGTGATACAGAAATATCTGGGAAGACAATTTTAATCATCTCGAGGAAATAATCCACTTCTTCTTCGGTACAACGGGCTTCGTCCGGGTCTTCGATGGGGATGTCAGAAGTGCCGACCAGTACTTTATCGTAAAGCGGATAGATCAGAACAATGCGCCCATCTTCATTTTCAAAGAAAAACTCATTATCGCCGATAGCTGCTCGAAGTTCGGGGTTAGATAGAACCAAGTGCGAGCCTTTTGTCCCGCCAATGAAACGCGCGTTCAAGCCTAAGGTCGCGTTCGTTTCGTCTATCCACGGTCCGGCAGCGTTAATCAGCAGACGAGGTCGAACATCAAAAACATCGCCGGTTAGCTCATCCTTCAAGACAACAAAATTCAGCTTACCGCCAATCACACGCGCGTAATTAAGGGCGTGTGAATCGGGAGAATCCGCTTCTGCGTCGAGGAGTAATTCCATCGCGAGGCGTTCGGGTTCGGTAATCGCACCATCGTAATAGGTTGCCACATAACGGATCGAGGGATTTAGGCGATTCCAGCGAGAAAGTGCTTTTTTGCGCGGGGTCAGTTTATGTTTGGGAGCAACTCGATGCCCGCGCGTGAAAGCATCGTAGATAATTAATCCAATTTTTATGACTAATGCGCCTCGCTCTGAGGGTCTATCTAAAAGATTGAGAAACTTGAGAGGGGCATTGAGTAAACCTGAAAAAATTTTGAAGATGGGGATTGTGGTTGGGAGCGGATGAACAAGATGGGGCGCGTTCACAAGCATTCGATTGCGCTCTTGCACCGCTTCTTTGACAAGCCGAAACTCTCCGTTTTCAAGATAGCGAATTCCGCCATGCGCCATGTGGGAGGAGGCGGCACTTGTTCCAGATGAGAAATCGGCACGGTCAACGAGAAGGACTTTTGCCCCGTTGAGAGCGAGGTCTCGAAATGTGGCGATGCCATTGATGCCCGCCCCAACAATAAGTACATCGAGGTCCGGGGAGGTTTTAAGAGAAGATAAAAGTTCTTTACGGTTCATGATTTTTATACCCAATGAACAGATGAAAAATAGTTAAAGAATTGTACCGTATTCTGATAGAAAACTGGATAATGCGTTTTAGGGGGGGGAAGTACGACTTATGGGATTTAATGTCCCATAAGAACTACAATCAAGACAGTGAAACTTTTGAGCATTTTTATAATCTTTACCATTTTTGATGATATTGATGCTATCGCTCTTTGAGCATGAGCGTGTGATAATTTGATAAATTATGATTACCTCCAGATAGTTTTGATTAGTTTAGAACATATCTGAAGACACCTTATCAGTCAACATATAACCACTACCTTTTGTCAATAGCGGCACTATTGAAAGTGCTGCAAAACGGCTCGGAGAATTAAGGCTCAAGGAAGCAGGTGCTTGCTGGACTAGAAACGGTGCTGTTTTCACGGCTAAAGCTAGAGCCGCATGGCTTGGTGAACAATGGATGCCTATTATTTCAAGACGTAGCAATCACATTTTGCCTTTAGCCGCTTAACCAATAACTTTTTAATGCTCCCG
>JAOZOM010000236.1 GCA_029933275.1 Anaerolineales bacterium
TCGAAACTTGGGCGCGAATTGGCTACGAACGTGTCAATACGGTGCTAGAGCCGGGGCAATTCTCTCATCGCGGCGGTTTGCTCGATATTTGGACTCCCGCAGAGGGTTTTCCCCTTCGTTTGGACTTCTTCGGCGATGAAATTGACACGATTAAACGCTTTGATTCTGCCAGTCAGCGAACAATCGGCAACGTTAAAGAGCTTTTAGTCACGCCAGCTCGCGAGTATTTACTCCCTAGCCCCCATCCTAGCCTTCCCCCTCAGGGGGGAGGGACATTATCGCATCGCCTCCCGATTCTCAATTCTCAATTCCCTATTGATAATTCTCAATTTTCTGAGTTCCATATTCCTCTTCTCCATTCCTCCCCCGCCAGCCTGCTTGATTATCTTCCCGCGCGCGCCCTCGTCCTTGTAGATGATCTCGGTATTGCTGAAAGCACAGCGAATGAGATTGAAGAGCAAGCGGTCGATTTGCGCCGCGAGAGCATCGCCGAAGAGACTCTCGACGAGGATTTTCCGATTCCCTATCTCTCTTGGTCAGAATTGGTGGATAGTTTATATGGTCGTTCAATGCTGGAGTTGGGCTACTCGACCGCTCTCGCAGAAATTCCCTCCGATTTCGGCGTTTTGCCGCGTTTTAGCGGACGCTTGAAATCTTTTATGGAGTTTCTTGCTGAAAAAATGGCACTTGGCGAAAAAGTGATTATTACCTCTCGCCAATGCGAGCGTTTAGAGGAGTTATGGCATGCGGAACATGCTTTTGAAGAGGCGGAATACGGCTCTCCAACTTTTCTTTGCGAGTCGCTTTCGGGCGGGTGGAGTTTGCCGACTGATGACCAATCTCTACACGTTACCTTTCTTATCACTGATTCCGAAATCTTCGGCTGGGAACGCCCTCGCCCGCGGCGGAGACAACGAAAGGTTGTTGATGCCCCTGAAGCCGCCTACGCGGATTTAAGTCCCGGCGATTGGGTGGTGCATATTGATTATGGAATCGGGAAATATACGGGATTAGTCCAACGCAGTTTGGAGGGTTACGAACGCGAATTTTTACGAATCGAGTATAAAAACGATGACCAGCTTTTTGTCCCCGTGCATCAAGCAGATCGGCTGACGAGATATGTCGGGGCGGATGGCGGTCATCCCGCTTTGGGTCGGCTAGGTGGTGAAGGGTGGAAGCAGGCTAAAAGTCGCGTGCGTGCCGCCGTGCAGGAGGTCGCCGAAGATTTGCTCGATTTATATGCGCGGCGCGAGAGCGCATCTGGATTCTCATTCAATCCCGATATGGAATGGCAACGCGAACTCGAATCCAGTTTCCCTTATATCGAAACGGATGACCAAATCCGCGTCATTGCGGAGGTCAAAAAAGATATGGAAGCGGCGCGCCCGATGGACAGGTTGCTCTGCGGGGATGTGGGCTACGGGAAAACCGAAGTGGCGTTGCGGGCGGCGTTCAAGGCGGTGATGAGTGGAAAACAGGTCGTGATTTTGGCGCCAACTACCGTTTTGGTACAACAACATTTTGAAACTTTTCAACGGCGATTGGCGGCGTTTCCTGTCAAAGTGGCGATGCTCTCCCGTTTTCGTAGTCCGCGTGAACAATCGCGAATTTTGCTGGCGCTCTCGAAGGGTGGCGTGGATATTGTGATTGGCACGCATCGGCTTTTTTCGGGCGATATCCTTTTTAAGGATTTGGGGCTGGTAATTGTGGACGAGGAACAGCGGTTTGGGGTGGCGCATAAGGAGCATTTGAAGAAATTGCGCGCCGAAGTGGATGTGCTGACGATGACCGCCACGCCGATTCCGCGTACGCTCTATATGGCGTTGACCGGCGTGCGCGATATATCGAATTTGAATACGCCGCCCGAAGAACGCTTACCGATTGTGACCCATATCGGACCTTATTCGCCGAAATTGGTGCGACAGGCGATTTTGCGTGAGATGGATCGTGGCGGACAAGTTTTTTTTGTCCATAATCGGGTGCAGACGATTCGCGCGATGAAAGCCCATTTGCAGAAAATTGTCCCCGAAGCGCGGATTGGTATTGGGCATGGTCAAATGCCAAAAGGGGAGCTTTCGCAAGTCATGTCCGATTTTGTGGCGGGGAAAATTGACGTGTTGCTCTCGACGACCATCATCGAATCGGGTTTGGATATCCCCAATGCGAATACGTTGATTGTGGATCGCGGCGATACTTTTGGCTTGGCTCAACTCTATCAACTGCGCGGACGAGTCGGGCGCGGTGCGGTGCGGGCGTATGCGTATTTCTTCCGCCATCGCAAAAAAACACCGACCGAAGAGGGGCAGGCGCGGCTCGAAGTGATTGCCGAAAACACCCAACTCGGCGCGGGATACACGATTGCAATGCGCGATCTGGAAATTCGCGGCGCGGGCGATTTGCTTGGGACGCGTCAGCACGGGCATATCTCGGCGGTGGGATTTCATTTATATACGCGACTATTGAAAGAAGCGGTGGCGAGAAGCAAGTTTAATGTTGAAGGTTCAGCGTTGAAGGTTGACGGAAAACCTTCTAACTTGCAAACGTTCAAACCTGTTAACCTGCAACCGGTGAATGTGGATTTCCCCTTCGCAATTGGCATTCCTGCTACTTATATCCCCGACCAAGATTTGCGTCTGCGCCTTTATCGGCGGCTGGCAAATTTGGCGGATGAGAGCGACCTAGACGCGATTCGGATCGAATTTTCGGATAGGTTTGGTGATTTGCCGGAGATGGTCGAAAATCTCCTCTTTCAGATTGCGGTCAAGATGCGCGCCGAAAAGGCGGGACTCGCCTCCGTGACGATGAGCGGAGACGATAAGCAGATTGTCCTCCGTTATCCTCCTCTTGGTAAAGGGCAACGCCGTTCTCTCCGCAACCTTGGGTTTGGGACGCGTAAAACGAGAAACGCCTATTATTTGACTCTGGGAGAAAGTTTTCGAGATGAATTGCTGGAAATCTTGCTGAAACTTCTTTAGGAGGGACTGTAAAAACTTTAAAGCCTTCAATGTAAGATTTTTATGACGAAATCGCATGGCGGTGAAACCGACCGAGTTAGCCATACAAAGCCCACTTAGGATTTGTGCGTAAATAACTTATACATTTTAAAAACGAAAAATTCGTGT
>JAOZOM010000237.1 GCA_029933275.1 Anaerolineales bacterium
ACCTGACACTTTGGTTAAACAGTTTCTTAAATCTCACGCAAAGCCGCAAAATCGCTAAGAAAAACTTAAAAGCTTTGCGTCTTAGCGGCTTTGCGTGAGGAAAAAAATGCGATCCATGAAACTGTCAGGGAGCTAGCTATAAAGCTACTGAAAACTCTGTAAAAGTTTTGAAGTGTGAAAAATGACCTATTTTCACTGCGAAGACTAGAACTTCACCACCGTCACCCCCGCGCCGCCCTCTTTAGCTTTCCCCTCCTCGAAAGATTTTACATAAGTATTCGCTCGCAAGGCTTCTCGCACCACCTCGCGCAAACGCCCGGTTCCCTTCCCATGCACAATCCGCACAAAAGGCATTTCGGTGAGATAGGCTTGGTCGATATAGCGTTCCAACCGCTCTAAAGCATCTTCGGCACGCTCGCCGCGCAAATCGAGTTCTAATTTGGGCAAAACCATGCTCGGCGCAGAGATTTTCGCGCTCGTCTCGCGTTTTTCGCCTTGTTTTCTGCGCTGTAAATCTGCCAGTTTGACGCGCATCCGCAACGCGCCGACCTGCACTTCGGCATCGTCTTCGCCCAGCGCAAGCAAAACACCCTTCACATTCAATTTCCGCAAATGCACCTTCTCCCCAACCTTTGGCGTTCCGCCGATGACTGAATAGGGCTCACTGACCCTTCTTTTTTTCTTCTTTTTTGGAAGGGGCTGGGGAATTTTCTCTTTAACTTGCTCAATCTGCTCTTCAAGAGATTCGATTTCTACAAGCGTTTTTTCCGCCTCTTCCAGCCCTCGTTTCACCGCGTGGATTTCGGCTTGCGTGCCTTCGATGAGCTTTTCGGCTTCACTCCGCGCATTGGATAGAATCCGGAGCCGCTCCTCTTCAACTTTGGCGCGTTCATCTTCTAACTCGCGTCTCAAGCGATGCGCGTCCATGCGCGCTTTTTGGGCTTTTCGCTGATCTTTGCGCGCCAACTTCTTCTGACGATGAATATCATCGAGCATAGAATCGACGCGCATCCCGCTCGGGTCAATCTCCTGCTCGGCGGCGGCGAGCACGCGCGGGTCAAGTCCGAGCCGCCGCGCAATGGCGAGAGCATTTGAGCGTCCCGGCAATCCAATCGTCAATTTATAAGTCGGGCTGAGGGTGTGTAAATCAAATTCTAAAGAAGCATTGACCACTTTTTCGGTCGTGTGGGCGAAGGCTTTCAGTTCGGGATAATGTGTCGCCACGAAAGAAAGCGCACCGCGTTCGAGCAACTCGGCGAGAATGGCACGCGCCAGAGCCGCACCCTCTTGCGGATCAGTCCCAGCACCAAGTTCATCGAGAATGACGAGGGATTTCTCATCCGCTTTTCTGAGAATTTGGCTGATATTTTTGATATGCGCCGAAAAAGTGGAGAGCGACTGCTCGATAGATTGCTCATCACCAATATCGGCGTGGACAGCGGTGAAACAGGGCAACGCCGAACCCGAATCAGCAGGAATATGCAACCCCGATTGCGCCATCAGCGCGAGAAGTCCCACCGTTTTGAGCGTAACCGTTTTTCCGCCGGTGTTGGGACCTGTAATGACGAGGGAGCGCGTTTCAGCATCGAGGGTGATGTTGAGGGGAACGGCAGTTTTAGGGTCGAGAAGGGGATGCCTTGCTTGAAGAAGTTCGAAGGTTGGAATGTTAGCAGCTTTTTCTTTTTTTTGCTCTCTTCGTGTTTCTTCGTGTGACTTTGTGGATTTTCTTTCCTTAATTTCATATAGAACAGGTTCACTCGCACCAATTGCATCCGCGTACTTCGCTTTCGCAAAAATCAAATCAAGTTCTGCGAGAGCTTCTACGCCTTGCGTGATTTCTTCGGAAAATTCGCCGATTTTCGCACAAAGTTCGGCGAGAACACGCCTTTCTTCATCTCTTTCTGCAAGTTGGAGTTCGCGAAGTTGATTATTTCCCTCCACCGTGCTGAGGGGTTCAACGAAAATGGTTGCTCCCGAAGAGGATTTGTCGTGAACGATGCCTTTGATTCTGCCCTTATATTGGACTTGGAGCGGCAAAACATAGCGATTATCGCGCTGGGTGATAATTGCCTCTTGGAGAGCTTTAGCGTTATCTGCGTTGGCGATGATTTTGCGTAATTTCGTCATCAAACGGTCATGCGTAACGCGCCGCTCTCGCCGAATCGAGGCTAATTTGGTCGAAGCGGAATCTAAGACCTCGCCTTTATCTGAAATCGTGCGGGTGATTGCGTCTACTAATTTAAGCGGAGGGGGGAGCTTTTCTGCTATTTTTTGTAAATAAAGGAAATTCTCCACTTCTGCATCGTCTTTGTTAAACACTTTTTTCAGTCGGCGAGAGGCAATCAGCGTATTTTTTATATCCAGCAGATTTTGTGTTTCCAAGACTCCGCCACGCGATGCCAAAACGACAGCTTCGCGCACATCTCGCGCACCGCCTACGCTAATCGTCTCATGCGTGGAAAAAAGCAGCCGAGCTTCGCTGGTTTCTGCGAGGCGGATTTTGGCTTTTTTCAACGAGGGGGTTGGGTTTAGCTTTTCGGCAAATTTAGCAGACGCGCTAAAAACGCAATAATCTTTCAACCGCACAAGTATTTTGTCGTATTCGAGGAGGGAGAGGGTTTTGGGGTTCATAGAAAGGATTATACCGACTTTTCTCAACACAATTGGTATCTTCTCAAAAAATAGGGGCGTTCTAATGGGGTTCATGGAAGTTAAGAAAAAACACCCCTCTTTAATCTTCCCATCAGGGGGAGAATTTATTATCCTTTCCCCTCGCGTAGCACCGTTCGTTCAGCTTGACTGAATACTCGAAGAGTGCTGAGGGGGAAGGTTAGGATGGGGGAGAATCAGGCATTTACCCCAAAATTTTGAGATGGTATTCAAAAAGCAACAAAAACCAGTGAAATCGGTGAAATTAGGGGCGAAATTTAAAATTTTGAAATCACTCCGCCGCGAAACATGAAAGACCCAAAACAATCTATCCTCGCTCAGCATCCAGTATAATCAATAAGAATTCAAATCAATCAAGGAGATTAAGATGACAAATACAACCGATAATTTAAAAGAAGCCTTTGCTGGTGAAAGCCAAGCCTTTCAAAAAT
>JAOZOM010000238.1 GCA_029933275.1 Anaerolineales bacterium
GAAATGTTCGCAGAAATGATGCGCGTTAGCGGCTATCATGTCGTCAAAATTTCTAGCAGCACTCCCGCCATCGGCATTATCTCCACCGAAAAACCCGATGTAGTAATCCTCGATGTGATGATGCCCGATATTTCAGGGCTTGAAGTTTTGCGTTTTATGCGGCGTGAACCAGACCTCGAGAAAATTCCCGTTATTTTAGTTTCAGCCAAAAGTATGCCCTCAGATATCAAAATGGGAATGGACGCGGGCGCCTCGCACTACCTAACCAAACCGGTCAGCTTTCTTGATCTAAAAGAAGCGGTGGAGGATGTCGTCTCCGCCCCTGACCTTTAACTTGCTCGGCGTTTATGAGCATCATCCGCACCTTTATCGCGATTCCGCTCCCCGCGGCACTTCAGCAGAAGATTCACGATAAGATTCAGCCCCTCCGCTCTCGGCTGGAACGTGGATTAATCCGCTGGGTGAAGGCAGAGAATATCCACATCACCTTAAAATTTCTGGGCGATACCCGTACGGAAGAGTTAGAAAAACTGAAAGGGCTTCTCGCAAAAGAAGTGGTAGAATTTGCACCCTTTCAGCTTTCGGTACGCAAACTAGGCGTTTTCCCGAATCTATCGCGTCCAAATACGATTTGGATGGGGATCGCGGAAAACGAGAAACTGTTTACGCTCCAGAAACGCATACAGGCGGTAGCCAGCCAAATCGGGAGCGTACCAGAGAAACGCCGCTTTTCGGCACATCTCACGCTGGGACGGGTATCCCGTAAAGGATATAGCAAGCAGGCGCGGCTTCAAATTCGCAAGGCGATTGAAGAAAGTCCGCAATATGATTTTGGCAGAGTCGATGTTGATTCTGTCCACCTGATTGAAAGTATATTGACCCCAAAGGGCGCAAAATATCGCTCTTTATTTGAAGCAAAATTAGGAGATTTTTTTGAGTAACCAAGAATTACCCCGTGCAATTGTTGATGTTTTAGAAGAGAAAAAGGGAGAGGATATTCTCCTGCTCGATTTGAGGGGCGTGACGGATTTTTGCGATTATTTTGTGATTTGCAACGGTACGAGCGACCGCATGTTGGACGCTTTAGCCGATGATCTTGTACGGAAAATTCGAGAGTCGCACCATGTAAAGGGTATTCGGGAGGGGCAGGCGCGTGATGGCTGGCTTTTAGTCGATTACGGGGATGTGATTGTGCATCTTTTCTCACCCGACCAGCGCGATTATTATGCGCTCGAAGATTTATGGCAAGGTGGAAAGGCTTTAGTTCATATTCAGTGAATTTAAAAACTTCGGAAGTCTTAAAGACTTCCGAAGTTTGGAGTGGATAAAAAACGACACCAAGTAAAACACTTGGTGTCGTTTGCTTTTAATACACAGAAGGTCTATTTTTTATTCAAAAATCCAGCGGTCAGTATCACGTTGCCAATCGACCAGTTCTTCTTCATTGAACCAAAGAGCGATTTCGCTTTTGCCATTTTCTACGCTATCTGAAGCATGGGTAAGATTGCGCCCAACTTCGAGACCGAAATCGTGTCGCACGGAGCCGGGTGCGGCTTCGGTGGGACGGGTTGCACCCATCGTTTGGCGCACAGCGGCGACCGCGTTAGCACCTTCCCAAACCATCGCCATGACGGGGGCGGAGGTGATATAGGCGATTAAACCATCATAAAAGGGTTTCCCTTTATGAATGCCATAATGCGTTTCCGCCATTTCATTGCTAACAGCCATAAATTTTGCGGCAACAAGGCGCAAACCGCGCCGTTCTAAACGAGCGATAATCTCGCCGACCAACCCACGTTGAACACCATCGGGTTTTACCATTACAAAAGTACGTTCCACAACTTCCTCCAAAAATGTTTTTGCAATAAAGACTAAGTGCTTGTCTAGAAATCACTTCCCAAAAAACACGCCACAAAGCCACAGAGTACACACGTGTGCCTGCGCACAGTGCAGGCAAAGTCTTTCTCTGTGGTCACAAAGAATTTCTCCGTGCTCTTTGTGACTTTGTGGTAAAAAAATTAGGAAATTATTTATGAATGCTCACTAAAGTCTTTACCGCTATTTAAACTATCTCAATAATTTCTCAGCTTTCGTATATGCGTCAATCGCTTCTTGAAGGCGACCGGCTCGCATATAGGCATCGCCGAGCATTTGCCAAATTTCGATATTGATGGGGTAATCAACCAGAGCTTCGCGCAAATCGTAGATGGTTTCATCTAATAAGCGTTTTTTCTTAACCAATTTCCCATATTCTTTGAGCGCGGCGGTGATATTGCCCTCATCCATAGCGGATTGTGCGCCCATCAGAGCAATATCGCGCAACATGGTTGTATCCATTCGTCTGTTGCGTCTTTTCTTCTTCGGGATTGCAACAACTTCGGGAACAGGTTCAGCGGTAACAGAAGGTTTAGATTCTTCAACAACATCGGCGGGTTTCCACTCAGAGGCTCCAACGGATTGCGGCTCGGGTACACTCTCTTCTTCAGTTTGCATCCAAGCGGGGAGCGGCTCATCGGCTGATTTTGCGCCTTCTTCTTTACTCGCACCACTTTCCATATCCGCTAACCAGCCGGGGAGATCATCCTCCGCTTTAGCTGGGGGTATTGCTTCTGCGGCAGGTGGGAGAGCTTCGCTCGCTTCCGCATCCATTGATTTGATCCAAGTGGGGGCATCATCCTCTACCTCTTCTTTTTGTGGAGCTTCAACGGGAGTGGCCTCTGCTACAGGCGGGGTAACTTCTGCAAGGGTTTCCCCTTCATCTCGAAGCCATGCGGGGGTATCGTCCACTTTTTCAACGACGGGAGTTTCCTCAGCGGCTTCGCTAATCCAATCTAATCCTTCGCTACTTTCTACGGTCTCGCTATCGGGCGTTGCTGGTTCATCTTTCGCATCTCGAAGCCACGCGGGCGTATCGTCTGTAGCCTCCGCAACGGATTCTTCTTCGGCAACTTCATTAATCCACGATAATCCTTCGGAGACTTCCGCAGCGGGCGGCGCGGTAGGCGCATTTTCGCTCGCTTCTTTTGCTTGCTCGACCCATTCGGGGGCGGCTTCGGTACGCGCATTGGGATCGGTAATCAGTTCTTCTGCTTTTGCGCC
>JAOZOM010000239.1 GCA_029933275.1 Anaerolineales bacterium
GTTTTTGCTTCTCTACGCCTTTGATAATGCAGCTCTCCTCCACATTCACAAACTATAGTCTGTACTCGTTCTTTTTCTGCCAAAGCTAATGTCTCGGATAAGACCATAACGGCTAATTCATTCATCCCTTTTCGGATTTTATGCTCTAGAGAACCTGTGTGTCTATCACCTTTGCTTCTCAAATAATAGGGCAAATTCTTTTGCTATCGGTATACTAATTCTCGCGTGGTAAACTCCATGACAGGTCTCCTAGTTTATTAAGGGGTGTAGATAATTCCTTAATTTTATCGGGAGACTCTTTTCTTTTCAACCTGACAACATTTGCGCGCTCACCCCGCCAACTTTCAGACCTTCACACCTGCCCTTAGATGGTAAAATCGGTGCGCCATGAAGCGAAAAGCCCTCCTCCTAACATCCATCCTCGCCATCCTGATGCTGACCCTCCTCGCGGCAGGACTGAGCGATTTAAAATTCGCCCCCGCCCATTCGGGGAATCTTGGTGGCGAAGAAGTGCGTCCCATAAACGAGAATCTCACCAAAGCGGCGCGGGGGTTTGAAGAAAGCCCGCTCTGGAAACAAGGTCTCTTGGTCGGGGGATTTTTTCTTGCATTGCTCCTTGCGCTGATTTTCATGCCCGCTGAAGTTCGCAAAGCCTTTTTTAAAAGACTCTTATGGCTTGGATTTTTCGCTATCATCGTTTTTATCTTTATCAAACCCTCCGAATCGGATGTGGAGAGTAACCTGCCCGAGGAGATACTTTCCTCCGCCTATACCCTCGAAATGGGCGAAGAGACCGTAGGCACACCGCCTGAAATTTACCAACCGCCCGAAGTCTCCCCGATCTGGGGCTACCTAATTACCACCCTCATCCTGCTGATTATCGCCATACTGCTCTGGTGGCTCTGGCGCGTCTGGAACGAATCTCGGCAGGTCGAAGAACTCCCGCAGAAAAAGCTCCAGCGCATTGTCCAAGCCTCGTTGGATGACCTCGCCGAGGGTGCGGCATTGGATGATGTCATTATCCGCTCTTATCTGGAGATGGGCGAAGTCGTCAACGAGCGGCGCGGCATCGCGCGTGACGTGGAGATGACTCCGCACGAATTTGCTTTGCGCCTCGTTTCGGCTGGGTTGCCCGCAAACCCTGTCCGTGAGCTAACTCGCCTCTTCGAGCGTGCGCGCTATAGTCCGCACTCTGCCAGTGAGCGAGAAATCGCTACGGCAGTAAATTGCCTGCATGAGATCGCCTCCGTTTTTGGAAAAAAGCTGTGAATAATTTGCACCACAAAGACATGGTATCCACAAAGTTTTTCTTTGTGGGCACAAAGCGAATTTTCGTGAACTTTGTGTCTTCGTGGTAAGTAGAATAATGAAACTAAAACGCCTCTTCCCCCTCCTCGCACTACTCATTGCCGCGCTCTTGTTCGCCTTTCCCTTGCAAAATGCGCTCCGTGAGAAAATCATCGCGCCCTTGCTCTATTTCTTTTGGGGATTGGGCATTCTCTACCGCTCCGTACCGCAGTTTTGGCTTTGGATACTGCTTTTGGGCATCGTCTTCTTCATTTTATTAACGCCTTTCCTCGAAGACCTCCCCAAATTGCGCCGCAGAAACAAGAAATTGCCCCCAAAGCCCGGCGCAATCGAGGAGTTGGCGGAAACACTTAAGCTATTAGATAAGGGAATCTATTTTAAATGGGTCGTGGCAAATCGCCTCGGGAAAATTATACGGAACTGGGTCGCTTACCGAGACAGACTCGACAAACGGTGGCAAGCCAATGATCTGGCGCGTCTCAGATGGGATACTTCGCCGAAAATCCGTCAATATCTGGATGTCGGCTTGAATGGCTCATTCGCCGATTATCCCCGATCCCGCATCCCATTTATCCGTATTAAAAGAAAAACGCCTTTAGATATTGACCCGAACCTTGTTTTGGATTTTCTCGAAAAGGAAATGGAAAACGAGTGTTGTGATTAAAATCCCCTCGTAGTGAGGGATTCCGCTGAAGCGGTCATTACGAAAAAAATGGAGTAAACCGTGAGTAATTTTGAAAAATTAGCAGAAACGAGCCAACTGGCTTTAGATGAGGTCGGGCGTGCCGTAGTGGGCAAAGCCGAGCAGTTAGAAATGGTGATGGCAGCAATTTTGGCGGGCGGGCATGTCCTTTTGGAGGATTTCCCCGGCTTGGGCAAAACGCTAATTGCGCGTTCTTTCGCTACCGCACTGGGATTGGACTTCAAACGCATCCAATTCACCCCCGACCTACTACCCGGCGACATCACCGGCGGCTATATCTTCAACCGCGGCGAAAACCGCTTCGACCTTAGGCAGGGTCCCATTTTCGCCAACATCGTGCTGGCGGACGAAATCAACCGCGCCTCACCAAAGACCCAATCCGCGTTGCTCGAAGCGATGTCGGAGGCGCAGGTTACGCTCGAAGGCGAGACTTTGCCGCTACCGAATCCCTTTTTAGTCTTGGCAACCCAAAACCCGATTGAATATGAAGGCACTTTCCCACTCCCCGAAGCGCAACTAGACCGTTTTATGCTCAAACTCTCGGTTGGCTACCCCAGCCAAACCGACGAACGCGAGATTTTGCACCGGCGCGGCAATCGTGTTGAAGATGAAGTGACCCTGAATCCCGTCACAGATGCGGCGACTCTTTGCGAGATGCGCGTTACTACCGAAAAGGTACATGTGGACGAAGATTTGGAGGGCTATATCGCCGCCATCATCCACGAGACGCGTAAAGATCGGCGCGTGGCGGTCGGCGCAAGCCCGCGCGGCTCACTGGCTTTTCTGAAAATCTCACGCGCCTACGCCGCCATGCAGGGACGTGACTATATTCTCCCTGATGATATTAAACGCTTCGGCACATCTATTCTGACCCATCGCATCATCCTCCAGCCCGAATACTGGATGGCGAGCAAAGTGACAGATGATGTCATTCGGGATGTTTTTGCAAAAGTGCCTGTGCCTGTTGCGGAGAAGTAATATTTTCACCACAGAGAGCACGGAGTTTACAGAGAAAAACTAAAGATAGAATCTTAAACCCTCAGGCTTTTCTCTTTTTTCTCTTAAAAAACTCTGCGCTCTC
>JAOZOM010000041.1 GCA_029933275.1 Anaerolineales bacterium
ATCAACCACAACCCGCGTGAGTTAATCCAAACGCAAGATTTAGATCCGCTTTACGAAGAAAATTCCTGCATCTATCTTTTTACACGTAAAAATCTGCTCCAATATAATCATCGCATCGGCAAAACTCCACTGATCTTTGAAATCCCCGCCCTCGAAGCGGTAGACATTGACGAAGAATCCGATTTTATGATTGCCGATATATTGATGAGGCAACGAAGATGAAAAAGAACAAGTTCATAAACTTCCCATGGTACACGCTTTTTTTTGCTCTGTACTCGCCCCTAGCTCTGCTGGCATATAATATTGGACAAGTGGATATTAGCACCACACTTCGCTCTTTACTAGTTAGTTTGGGAATTACGCTCATCTTGCTCGCTCTCCTGAAAACTTTGCTAAAAGACCTGCAAAAAGCCGGTTTGATTGTTGCCTTAATAATAATATTATTTTTTTCCTATGGACATATTTACCTGTCAATTAAGAACTTTCAACTTGGAGGATTCCTTGTCGGGCGACATCGCTATTTGGCGGTTATCTGGTCAGGATTGGCTATCTTTGGCATCTGGTGGATACTTAAGAAACTGCATTCTACAGCCTTTGCAAGTAGCCTAAACCTTATCGCTCTTTTGCTTGTACTTTTTCCCATCACACAAATTATTTCTTTTACAATGGAAAACGCTGGGGATGAGCAGGTCACTTTACCTGAGCATCAGCAAAAAAATGCCCCCGCTGATGAAAATCTTCCTGATGTTTATTATATTATATTGGATTCTTACGGGCGTTCTGATGTGCTACAAAAGGATTTAGATTACGATAATTCATCTTTTTTGGAAGACTTAGAAAATCTAGGCTTTTATGTGGCTAGATGTAGTCAGAGCAACTATGCAAATACCGAGCTATCGCTTGCATCCTCACTGAATCTCGATTACCTCAACGTATTAAACGAGGAACTTACCCCAGAAACTACAGATAGATTTTTAGTTTGGCCTCTTGTCAAGCATAATTTAGTGGTAAAAAAGTTTATAGACTTGGGGTATACAATTCGAGCCTTTGACACGGATTTTAACATTAGCGATATTGAATCGGTTGATTATTTTTATACAGCACCGCAAAGAGGCTTTAACGGGTTTGAAAATCTGCTATTACAAACAACAGCTGGCATCATTCTGGATGATGCGGGCATTTTTCGCAATTTCCATATTACGGCAGACGATATTAAATACAATAGAATTTTATTCACACTTGATACATTGGAAGAAATACCGCAACTCTCTGGACCTGATTTTATTTTTGTGCACTTGCTTCTGCCTCACCCACGTTTTGTCTTTGGACCAGATGGAGAGATGACGATTGTTCAAAAATTTAGTAGTAATAAATCTGAATATTATTCGGACGAAAATTATATAAAAGGATATAAAAACCAAGCTATCTTTATTAGTAATCGCATTACTGAAATTGCTAAGGATATTATTCAAAATTCGTCAAATCCCCCAATTATTATTATTCAAGGCGATCATGGACCAAACCATTTCTCAGAGGCAGATCGTATGGGCATCATCAACGCCTATTATTTTCCAGAAGTAACACAAGAATTTTATTCAACAATCACTCCCGTAAACTCGTTTCGCTTATTATTCAGCACATACTTTGGCGAAGATTATCCGCTTTTAGATGACCTGAGTTACTATTCAACTTATAAAAACCCTTATCAATTTGAAGAGATACCAAATGAATGTAGATAGCCCAAAATACACGGTTCTTCTCACCGCCCCTTATATGATCCCCTTTTTAGATCGTTTTATCCCCGTGCTGGAAAGCTACGGGCTAAAAGTAATTGTGCCGGATGTGGAAGAACGAATGGAAGAAGCCGATTTACTGAAATATGCCGGTCAATTTGACGGGGCAATTTGTGGGGATGACCGATACACCGCCCGCGTAATTGAAGCCTGTGCACCACGCCTAAAAGTCATCTCCAAATGGGGGACGGGAATCGATTCGCTCGACACCTCAGCTTGCTCTCGTTATGGAATCAAAATCGGGCGGACACAGAACGCCTTCACCACCCCCGTCTCGGACACGGTTCTCGGCTACCTTTTAGCATTTTCCCGCCGTCAACCGTGGATGGATGCAGCCATGAAACGCGGCGAGTGGAAGAAAATTCCCGGCAAAACCCTCAGCGAATCGACTTTAGGGATTATCGGCGTGGGGAATATTGGCAAAGCCGTCACGCGCAAAGCCAAAGCCTTCGGGATGCGTGTTCTCGGCACCGATATTGTTGAGATTGACCATGTTTTCGTCACCGAAACAGAAATTGAAATGACTTCGCTTGAAAATCTTCTCGCTGAAACCGATTTCATCTCCATCAACTGTGACTTAAATCCCACCAGCCATCATTTAATTAACGCCAAAACACTGTCCCAGATGAAAAAAAGTGCGATTCTGATTAATACAGCACGCGGTCCCATCGTGGATGAACGCACGTTAATCGCCGCGTTAGAAGCAGGGCAACTTGGCGGCGCGGCACTCGATGTTTTTGAATTTGAGCCGCTCCCAAAAGATAGTCCACTGAAAAAAATGGATAACGTGATGCTCGCTCCACATAATTCCAACTCTAGCCCCGCTGCATGGGAGCGTGTGCATTGGAATACAATCAAGAATTTATTGGATGGGCTAGGTATTGACAGTAGTCAGTTATTAGAAAGGCGATAACCTCGTAGTAAGGACTTCAGTCCTTTCGTTCTAGGTGAAGAACGACTGAAGTCGTCACTACAAGGCGTAATAGATAAAATCATGAAAAAAACAATTCTTATCACAGGTGCATCCGGTGGAATCGGACGCGCTACTGTACAAATTTTCGCGTCCAAAGGTTGGCGCGTCATCGGCGTAGATATCGCCGCGTATGGCGATTCTTTTCCCGAAAAGGGTCTCTTCATTCAAGCCGATATTTCCAGCGGAAACGCAATGGAAGAAATCTTCGCCCAAGCACAAAATTTCACCGATAGCCTCGACGCGCTCGTCAATAACGCCGCTCTGCAAATCGCAAAACCGATTTTAGAGACCTCCGTCCAGGAATGGGATGCGGTCATGGCGGCAAATCTCCGCTCGGTTTTTCTGGGCGTGAAGTTGGCGCATCCGTTGCTTAAGGCACGCGGCGGTGGAGCGGTGGTGAATGTTTCCTCCGTCCATGCGATTCAAACCTCAGCAAATATCGCCGCGTATGCCGCGTCTAAAGGCGGACTTCTCGCCCTCACCCGCGCGATGGCAATCGAATTTGCGGCAGACGAGATTCGCGTTAACGCGATCCTGCCCGGGGCAGTAGATACTCAAATGCTCCGCGCAGGTTTGGGTCGCGGGCATGTCGGCGATGGGGATATCCAATCTCGTTTGGAGAATCTCGCTCGGAAAACCGTCAACGGGAAAGTAGGCACCCCAGCCGAAATCGCATCTGCAATTTATTTTCTCGCGGATAGTGAACAATCCTCCTTTATGACCGGTCAAGCCCTCGTTGTAGATGGCGGCGCAACCGCGCGATTAAGTACAGAATAAAGCAGATAAACAACAAGTTTGAGCAATCAGTTTTCTGTTTCCAAAGCCATGAAAAAATCCCTCAAAAAAATCATCCCCTCTCCCCTCTGGAATCTAGCCCGTGACACCATAATCGCGGCGCGTCAACTGCCCGATTTGCCCTCCGCTTATCTCCACCCGTGGCGCAGACAAAGCATGGATACTCTCGCCGCGCTCAAAGATAAATATCGCGGCGAACGCTGCTTCATCATCGGGAACGGTCCCAGCCTCCGCAAAACGGATGTATCCAAGCTTAAAAACGAATACACCTTCGGGATGAACCGTATCTACCTCGCCTTTGAAGAATGGGGCTTTCAAACCACTTTTCTGGCTTCGGTTAACGACCTCGTCATCGAGCAATGCGTAGATGATTTCCTGTCCCTCGATATGCCGCGTTTCTTCTCTTGGCGTTCGCGAAAGTTTTTTCCTAAATCCCCAATTCCCAATTCCCAACTCCCCACCTTTCTCTACACCACCTACGCCGGCATGAAATTTGCTCAAGATGTCCGACATCGCGTTTGGGAGGGGGCAACCGTCACCAACGTCTGTCTCCAACTCGCCTACCACATGGGATTTGAAAAAGCGATTCTTATCGGCGTAGACCATAGTTTCAAGAGCAAAGGCGATGCAAATAAAACCATCATCTCTGATGGAGACGACCCAAATCATTTTGACCCGCGTTATTTTGGAAAAGGCTTCCGTTGGCAACTCCCCGATTTAGATATGTCCGAAATCGCCTATACGATGGCGCGCCAAGCCTACGAACAAGATAATCGCCAAATTTTGGATGCGACCATCGGCGGGAAGTTAACTGTTTTCGAGAAAGTGGACTATGAAAACCTCTTTTAACGGAAACAAACCTATTCTGGTCACAGGGGCGCACCGCTCCGGCACAACTTGGGTCGGGAAAATGCTCGCGGCAGATAAACAAAGTGTTTATCTCGGCGAGCCGCTTAACGTCGCACACCCTGTCGGCTTGTTTGAAAAAAAAATCCCGCATTGGTATACCTACATCTGTGATGAAAATGGGGCGGAATATCTGCCCTCTTTCATAAAAATGCTCAACTTCAACTATGCTCTGACCGCACAAATCCACACGCTCAAAACAAAAGGCGATTTGCGCCGCACTTTTATAGACCAGATTGCTTTTCTCACAGGGAGGTGGCAAAACCGCCGCGCCCTAATCAAAGACCCTTTTGCCGTCTTCTCAGTTGCATGGCTTCTTAAAACTTTTTCGTGCAATACGGTTATTATGGTGCGGCATCCGGCAGCATTTGTCAGTAGCCTTAAGTATTTAGGCTGGTTTTTCGATTTCTCCCATCTCCTTCAGCAACCACTCCTCATGCAAGATTGGCTAGAACCCTACCGTGCCGAAATGCAACAGACCAAAACAGATGATATTATTGCACAGGCTACTTTACTCTGGGTGATGATTAATAGTGCGGTACATAAAACAATCCAACTATATCCACAGGTCTATCTTTTGCGGCACGAGGATATTTCTCTTAGCCCTTTAGAAGAGTATCAAAAATTATATGAACGGATGGGCTTGAACTTCTCACAAAAAGCACGTAAAAGCATTCTCGCAACCAGCAACGAAAATAATCCCAAAGAGTTAAATCGCCAAACTTCACATCTGGTTCGTTTGGATAGCCGCGCTAATATCAAAAATTGGCAAAATCGCCTTTCAGCAGATGAAATTCTACGCATCAAAGAACGCACTATTGATGTTGCCTCACTTTTCTATACTGATGAAGACTGGAATTGACCTATGCTTCCCCTCCCCTCATCTTGATTATCGCCAAATTTTGGATACGACTATCGACGGTAAACTCACCATTTTTGAGAAAACAGACTATGACAACTTATTCTAATTTTTCTGGACGAAAACCCCGCACCACGCGCCTGATTTTCGCGGGCTTGCTGATCTTGGGCGCGATTCTGCGCCTGATAGATCTCACCGATCCCCCCCTCGACTTTCACCCCACCCGTCAACTCCGCGGGATGCTCGTCTCGCGCGATATTTACTACCAACTTACCCCCAATGTTGACCCAGAAACGCAAAAATTAGCCACCGATTTTCGAAATCGGCTAGGAGTCTATGAACCACCTATCTTCGAAACCCTCGTTGCTTGGACATATACCTGGACAGGCGGAGAACGCATCGCGATTCCGCGCATCTACAATACCATTTTCTGGCTCCTTGGCGGGATTGCCCTCTATGACCTCGCTCGCCGTTTCTCTTCTGACAAAGCCGCACTGATTTCTCTCGCGTTTTATCTGGTTTTGCCTTTTTCGGTTGAAGCCAGTCGCTCCTTTCAGCCCGATCCCTTAATGACCTCCCTCTTTATCGGCGGATTCTATTATCTCTATCGCTGGGTTGAAGAAAAGAAATGGCTATACGCGCTTTTCGCCGCGCTTCTCTTCGGATTTGCCACCTTAGTCAAGATTGTAATTGCGTTCTTCATCGCACCGCTCGCCATCGCCGCCGTTCTGCTCGTTTTCGGGATTAAGCGATTCTGGAAATCTCCCCTCGTTTGGGGAATGGCATTATTAATCATCTCCCCCGCGTTTATTTACTATATTTTAAACACCGGACAAAACTCATCCGAGTTCTTCGTCAACAGGACTCTGGATATGTTCCAACTACTCCTAACAACAAAATTTTATCTCCACTGGATGACTTTTGTCGGCAGTTTATTCGGCTTGCCGATTCTTTATCTCAGCTTTTTGGGTGTTTTGCTAATGCCCTCGCGCGGGCGGATTCTCTTGCTCAGTGTTTGGCTGGGATATTTTCTCTACGGGATGGCGTTTCCCTTCCAAACCTATACGCATAGCTATTATCATATCCAACTGATTCCGCTGGTGGCGTTGGGGTTGGCACCCATAGCTCAATTAATCGCCGAGCAAGCCTCAATTCAAGGGCGTTTCTGGCGAGGAGCTATTTTTGCCGCGGTGCTGGTCGGGATTGCGTATCCCGCTTGGGTGTCACGTTCAGTTCTCGTATCCGAAGATTTTCACCACGAACCTGCTTTTTGGGCAGGGGTCGCCGATGCCATCCCGCCGGACGAATCCGCCATCGCATTGACGCAAGATTACGGCTACCGGCTGATGGTTTTTGGTTGGCAAAAAGTTGCACTCTGGCCCCAAGCAACCGAGATGATGCGGGTGCGTGGCAATAGCATTGACGCAAAAAATAAATTTGAGAGCCTCACCGAAGGCAAAGATTATTTTCTCGTCACCGCTTTCGGGCAATTAAAAGAACAACCCGCTTTACAAGAAATTCTCGATAATTATCCCGTCGCAGCGCAAGGCGATGGGTATATTCTCTACAATTTGCGATGACGCTCATCTCGATTATCACCCCCTCCTACAATCAAGCGGATTTTTTAGAGCAAACGATTCTCTCGGTTTTGGAACAAAAAAACGCTCAATTTGAATATCTGATTGTGGACGGGGCATCTACGGACGGAAGCGTGGGCATCATCGAAAAACACGCCGCGTCTTTAGCTTGGTATATCTCCGAAGCGGACTCAGGTCAGGCTTGCGCGATCAACAAGGGCTTCGCCCGCGCTGGAGGGGAGATTATCGCTTGGCTCAACTCAGACGATTATTATCTCCCCAACACCCTCTCAACAATAGCCAATCTCTTCGACCAACATCCCGAAGTGGGGATTATCTACGGCGATGTCCTCTCCGTAGACGGCGCGGGCAACCCGATTAACATTCAACATTTTCAACCCTATACCCTCGATGATTTAATGGCATTCAAAATCATCAGCCAACCGGCGGTTTTTATGCGCCGTAGCCTTTTGGAAAAAGTCGGTTATCTTGATAATGACTATCATTTTCTCCTCGACCATCATCTCTGGTTACGCATTGCCCAACTGACCCCAATGCTTTATACATCGCAAACTTTAGCAGCAGCGCGTTACCACGATGATGCGAAAAATATCGCTCACGCCGAAGAGTTTGGCGCAGAAGCCTTCAAAATTCTGGCATGGATGAAAACACAGCCCAATCTTGCGCCGCGTCTTGCAAAAAATGAGTCAAAAATCCTCGCCGGCGCACATCATCTGGATGCTTTTTATTTGGTCGAAGCTGGTAAAATGCGGGCTGGTTTGGCGGCATATTGGCGCAGTTTTCTCCACAATCCGAAGACCGCGCTCAAAAGCTGGAAGCGGATTCTATACGCGTTTTTAAGTCTTTTCGGTCTGGCGCGTGTGCGCGAGGTTTACTTGAATTTGCGGAAAAAGAATTTATTGCGTGAAGCGTGAAATGTAAAAAATTCGCGTAATTCGCCAATTCGTGTAATTCGTGTTAAAAAAATGAACCAAAAACCCTACCTCCCCAAAACCCTCTACCGCCTCTTCGTCATCCTCATCTTCTTAGGCGGGCTTTGGATTCGACTGATAGACCTCGACGACCTCCCCCTCGACTTTCATCCCACGCGTCAACTTTTCTCCGCGCTCAAAGCACGCGGCATCTATTATCAAACTGCGCCGAATATCCCCGATTGGCAACGCGAGATGGCAATCCAACAATGGAAACGCCAAGCCACCATCGAACCGGAGATCGTGGAGCATTTAGCGGTCTTCGCCTATCGTCGCGCGGGCGAAGCAAATCTCGTTTTTCCACGCCTCTTTAGCATCGCCTTTTGGATGATTGGCGGCATCTTCATCTTTCTTGCGGCAAAACGCCTCGTCTCCCCCGATGGCGCGCTACTCTCGCTCTCTTTCTATCTCTTTTTACCTTACGGTGTTTACGCCAGCCGTAGCTTTCAACCCGATCCGCTGATGGTGATGCTCATCGCCGCGTTTATTTGGGCATTAGCCGCGTGGCAAGATGAACGCGGCTGGCGATGGGCAATCTTAACGGGACTCTTCGGCGGGATGGCAATTCTCGTCAAAATGGTCGCCATCTTCTTCGTCGCGGGCGGCGCGGCGATGGTTGTGCTAAGAGCAGAATCCCTAAAACGGGCGGTAAAAAATGCTCAAATCTGGGTGATAGCTATCCTATCCCTCCTCCCGACCGCGCTCTACTTCGCCTATGGCATCCTCCTCAACGGTTTTCTCACCGAACAATTCGGCGGACGCTTTTTCCCCGCCCTGCTCCTCTCCCCCTCCTTTTACCTCCGTTGGGGCTTAAAACTGGATGCCGTCATCGGCTATCTCGGCATCACCTTTGCCATTTTGGGGCTACTTTCCTTCCCCAAAAAGAAAAACGGGGTTTTACTCGGCTTATGGGGCGGATATATTCTCTACGGCTTATACTTTAACTACCATTTTTCGACTCACGATTATTACCAACTCCCCTTCATTCTGGTTGCCGCCCTTTCTTTGGCTCCACTTGGGGAGATGCTCGCCTCGCGCGTGTCAAAAGGCTTTTTCTCCCGCTTCATCTTCACCACCGCGTGGACACTGGCTCTCCTCGGCGCGGCGTGGACAGCCTACACCCAGCTCCGTGCGATAGATTATCGTCCCCAAGCCCAAACTTATCGCGAAATCGGCAACACTTTGCGAGACGAAGGGCGCGTAGTTGCCCTCTCTAAAGACTATGGTTATCGCCTCAACTATTGGGGCTGGCTAGATACCGTCCACTTCCCCTCCGCGGGCGATATTTGGTATCAGGAAAAACGCGGTAAAACGCAAGATTTCACCGAAATCTTCACCAGCCACATCCAAGGGCGCGACTTTTTCCTCGTCACCGACCTCGAAGAATGGGAAAACTTCCCCGAACTCCAAGAGCATCTTTTTGCTCATTATCCCCTTCTCGCCAAAGGCGAGAATTATCTCATCTTCGATTTACGCCAATAGTAAACGCAAAATGGAAAAATCAAAAAACAACACCTTTCTCAAAAATATCCTTCGGCTAAACCTCCTTAGCCTATCCACGGCTCTGGCGGTTTACGCGTATTTCGGCATTTTTTCACGCTATCTAGCCGATGATTATTGTCATAGCGGCATCTTAAAAAATTACGGGTTTTGGGGCGCGGTGCAAAAACATTACCTCACTTTTTCAAATCGATATATGATTTTAGTCGTCCCCTATCTAACCGACTTTTTTGGCGTGCGCGGACAATCTTATTTGCCGGGCGTTATGATTATTCTTTGGCTCGGCGCGTTATATTGGCTTTTGAATGAGATACGCCATCTACTGCCCATTACTTGGACGCGACTAACATCCTTCTTTCTGGCAACCTTTCTAGCTTTTTTCGTTATTTTACAAGCCCCAAACCGTTATCAATCCATTTATTGGCAAGCCAGCTCCATCAATCGTTTTGTTCCTCTTGTTTTAACCACATACTTCTTCGCCTTCCTTTTATCTATTATCCGTACTCGCACGAGAAAAGAGAATACTCTCTTTTGGAGCATCCTTTTTTTCTTGTTAACATTCCTTATCGGCGGTTTCGATGAAATGAATGACGTTCTCATCTTCGCCAGCACACTTCTGGCTTTTCTGAGCATTTTTTCAAACAAAAAGAAAAAAAATACTTTTTCACTCAGCATCATAAGTAGCATCTCGCTCTCTTCGCTGGTCAGCGTAGGGATAATGTCTCTTTCTCCGGGCATAAAATGGCGCGTCAAAGATATTCCTACGCTTGGGGTTTTCATTCAAAGAATATTAACCTACCCAAAAGATTTTATCGTAGACACACTAAGAACTTTGCCTCTCCCGAGTTTTCTTTCTTTATTCATCCCCTTGATATTATTCTTCCTTTTATTTATTGGCAAAAGAGAAGAAATAACCAAAGATTTTCGCAAAAAAACGCTCACCGCTACACTCTCCGCCCCTCTGATTTTATATTTTCTCCTGATTGTCAATTTTTCGCCTAGTGCCTACGCCCAAGCCTACCCCGCTGATCGTGCTTTATTGGGCGCACAAGCTCTAATGACCTTTTTGCTCACCTTTGAAGGTATATTAGGCGGAATCACTCTTGCCGTTACTTTCCCGATCCTATATCAGGTAAAATTCTCCCATTACCTTCTAGGAATAATTCTAGCTTTATTCTCTCTCTACCCCCTACGCGTCGCGTGGCAAACCTTCCACAGCATAGATTTCTACCGCCAACGCGCCATCGCATGGGATGCGCGTGATGCCGAAATCCGCACAGCGCAAAAAAGTGGCAAGATGAATCTCACCGTACCAGAATTCGATAGTCTGCACGGAATTAAAGAATTGGATGACGATCCCAATCATTGGGTGAACCGTTGTGCCGCCCGCTATTACGGCGTGGATTCAATTAAAACCAACTCAAATTATGACAACTAACCCTCCCGAATCAAACGTGGACTTGGGCTTGCCTCTGGTCTCAATCATCACCCCATCCTTTAACCAAGCCCCCTTTATCGCGGCAACCATCGAATCGGTGCTAAATCAAGATTATCCCCATCTCGAATATATCATCGTGGATGGTGGCTCAACCGATGGGAGTGTGAAAATCATCGAAAGCTACGCCAAAAAGTTGACTTGGTGGGTCTCCGAAAAAGATAAAGGGCAAACGGACGCAATCAACAAAGGCTTTGCTCGCGCCAATGGGCAGATTCTAGCTTGGCTCAACTCAGATGATACCTACGAATCGGGTGCGATTCGCGCCGCTGTCAATTTTCTGATGAAAAATCCCAATGTAGGCTTGGTTTACGGCGATTGCAATTTCATTGACGAAAACGGGATTAAATTCGGAAAATTCAACGCCGCTCAAACGGATTTGAAGAGACTACAACGCGGCTACGTTCACATCCCGCAGCAGGCTTCTTTTTGGCGCGCCAAGCTTTGGCAACAAGTCGCGCCCCTCGATGATAGTTTCTTCTTCGCAATGGATTATGATCTTTGGGTACGTCTCGCCAAAATCAGCGAACTGCGCTATTTGCCAGGGAGAACTTGGGCAAATTTCCGCCTGCACAGTGATGCCAAATCCATCGCCGCCGATGACCGTTGTTGGCCCGAAATGATGAGCGTTCATTATCGCGAGGGCGGCTCCTTCTTCTCGGCGATGAACGCAAAATATCTCATCCGCAAAGTCCTCGCCCCCTGGTGGAATTGGCGCAGGCGGCAACAGATTAAAAAAGCGTTGAAGAATCCACAAAGGAACACGAAGAAACACTAAGTGAACGTCTAAAAACAACTTCCCGAAAAGCACACCATATATGCCCTACAGGGTACAGAGCCACGGAGAACACAAAGTTTTTCTCTGTGGTTACAAAGAAATTCTTCGTGACCTTTGTGACTTTGTGGTGAATCCTTAAGAATTTAT
>JAOZOM010000240.1 GCA_029933275.1 Anaerolineales bacterium
GCTCTTTACATGGAAAAGTACAACCTTCCCGCTACTCGTTGGAATATCATTCGTGGTATCTCGCTTTACGCGGTACTAGGTCTTGGCTACGCTTTATACAAAGGTTTTGACGTAGCTGGTGCAATCGCCACAGACCCGCAAATGGGGCAGGGGGCAATCTATCTCAATGCAATTATAGGGATTGCGCTCTATGCTATCCCGCTAGGCTTTCTTGTAATGCTTACTCAGGCTATTTGGGCGCATCCGCCTACACCGGGAGGCGATCCCGCAAATCTGATTGGCACGATTCGCTCCAGGGGGAAGGACTAATATGGCTTTATATATTCTCAATAACGGCTTACATATTGATGGCGGTCTACGCTACGCATGGTTCAAACTCAGCCAGACAGGTATTGGTGATTTCTATCGTTGTGTTGCTCTGAAAGAATTATCAGAAATTCCCGTCTCTATTCGAGATGACTACGACCTTTTGGGCAAACAGTGGGCAGCTGTACGCGGTCTGCATAATGCCGGGGTAAATTTTGTCTATGCCGCAATGGGGATTTACGACCCGGATCATATCGGGATTGTGCAGTATTTTGGAGCGGCTGCTGAAGGCACAACAGAAAAAGACGCTGCGCGCAAAGCCTTGGATGGCATGGCAACCGTTGAAGCCGTAATGGCGAACTTCCCCCAATCGAAACTCGCTGCGCCAACCCCTGAATGGTTTGAGTGGTATCTGGATTTTATTACTCGCCGCTCAGAAAATGTAGCTGCTATTTTAGGGCATCCTGACCCACGTCAGGGGAAACGGGGTACGAGCGATGACGGCACAATCGGGGATGATTCGGATTCGGATTTAGCCCAAGAACAAAACGAAATTCTTTTTAGGGGTTTGGCAAAACTACGCAAAAACTTTATCTATCAGGTTTTAGCCGAGCATGTTTCTCGCAAAAAGATGGCAAACTCTTTGGTTCGGATTGCTCAAATTGCCTCGAATGTTGCCTCTCGAAGGCGCGGATCTATTTCCTATGGATTCAATCTGAGTATCCCCCTAATGGCAGCCGTAGCACAAAGCCAGCAAGCGGGGGTCAGTCAGGGACACGGTGTTAGTCAGAGCGCACAAGACGGCTATAGCGATGGTTGGGGAAACACGCATAACGTAGGCGTTTCAGAATCCGATGGTGTGGCTCATTCAAGCGGTACGTCTGAATCCTGGGGGGATGGAAGATCGCAAGGGACGAGCAAAGGGACAAATGTTTCGGATGGGAGATCTGAGACAAATGGCTCATCTTCATCTAGCGGATCGGGCGAATCGTCAGGAGGCGGTTGGAGCCAAAGCGAAGGCTTTAGCGTTGGTACGCCAAACCTTGGGAAGACTTTTCTTGGCAATATCCCGGTTGTTGGCGGTCTGCTGAATGGTGTTTCTGCTGGCTATAACCAGAGTTCGGGTCAAAGCGGTTTTGGAAGCGAATCATCGTTTTCTTCAAGTTCGTCTTCCCACTCAACGGGTACATCTCATTCTGAAGGCAACTCTCAAGGCAGTTCGCAAGGACAATCGCAAAGCCATTCGGTCGGGACTTTTAGCAGCACAACCAACAGTCATTCCGAAGGCAAGAGTGAAGGTTGGGGAGAATCGCAAAGTCACGGCATCTCTCATGGTGAAGGCACAGGCATCTCCTCTATGGCGGGGCGTATTTCCGGCATGGGGCTAGCGGGTAGTCTCTCTACTGGCTTGATGCCAGGCGTTTCTATCAATCGCAGCTATCAAACAGAAGATGATGTAGCAGATCGCGTCACCGAAGTTTTACGAGGGCTTGAGTCTCTCGTCAATCAGGCGGCGGCAGAAGGTGGTTTTATGACCAACGCCTTCATCTTCACTGAAGACAATCAAGGCGCAGCGGCGGCAGATGCCCTCATCCCACAGGCTTTTCATGGTGTCAGCGTGCCAACACCGATTTTGACGATGCACCCGCTTAAAAGTGAAGAAGATTTACTCCGAACACACGCGCTTTCCTTTACCCCTTGGGTAGAACTTGACGAAGGCGATCCTTTTAGCGGACAACTTTGGACTCGCTATGCAACCCTGATGACTGCTGGACAACTCGCAGCCTTGACCGCGCCCGGTCTTTTTGAAGAAGGATCAGCCTCAACCGTCATGGCAGAAATTCCGCAAGGCATGGGCTTTTATCCCAATATGCCGGGTGACATCGTTTTGGGACACCAATACAGTCCGGAGACCGCCGATCTAACAACAGCCCAAGTCCGTCTTGATTTCCCCAACTTGATGCACACGATGTTTGCAGGAGATACCGGTTTTGGTAAATCAGTCGCCGCAATGCGGATGCTCTACGAAACGACCTTGAAACATAGAACCCGCTCAGTTGTCTTGGATTTTGGCGCAGGATGGCGGTCTATGCTCAATGCGCCGGGACTAGAAGGGCATGTAGATATTCAACAACTTTGGCCCGATGCGGTGCGTCCTTTTAGATGGAATCCGCTCCAAATTGGCAGGCATATCTCGCCTGAAACCCAATGGCGAGCCTTTGCCGATGTTTTCGGCGGGATTACTCAATTGGGTGTCAAACGCCAAAAACAGGAGCTGCTCGATTCCCTTCGCAAACTCTATGTTGGTCATGGTGTCTTGATAGACGACCCTGAAGTCCGCTCTGATGAGCAGTGGGGACGGGTGCAGGCCGGAGAGGAAGCAAATTTAGTCGGTCGACTTGCGGGACTTCCTTTGGGAAGTTTATTGACAGAGCAACGCCAGAAATTGGCAGTTTATAGAAGCGCAGGCGTTGGCTTGCAAGACCTCTACCAAACAATCAAGGAACGGCTAGAAACAGTCCCGCCGCGTGACACCATGCTCACCGGCGTACTCGAAGGAATTTTATTTCGCATGAACCCATTGGTGCAGGGTGCAGCCTCAACACAATTTGCGCCGGGCAAGGATACCGTCCCGGTCGAAGATATGAGCAAACCTTGGGGCGTGACCATCATCGAAGGCGGGATGTTCCTGGATGAATTCGGGAAAGCCTTCTTGCTGGGCTGGACAGGTTGGCATCTCTATATGGATATGGTTGCCCGGCGTGT
>JAOZOM010000042.1:0-3290 GCA_029933275.1 Anaerolineales bacterium
AGCCTGTCCCGTTCACGGGCAGGCGATGATGGCGTAAAAAAAAGCCTTCAAAAACTTGAAGGCTTTTTTTGCGGCGTTTTTTCACGCCTTAATCATTGTCAGGAGCATCTTGAATTGCTCGGTTGCTTTAATCGCATGTGGCTCATCGGCGGGGAGAATGATTGTTTCACCCTTTTTCATCGGAAAAGATTCTCCGGAAATGATGATTTCTGCCTTCCCGTCCAAAACTTGAACAAGTGCGTCAAAGGGTGTTGAATGTTCGCTCAATTCTTGCCCTTTGTCGAAAGCAAAAAGTGTCACATTCCCTTTTTCTGCTCGTAAAACCTGACTGCTCACCACTGCATTTTCTTGGTATGCTGCCAACTCCCCTAAATTTAAAATCTCAGCCATTTTTTCTCCTATTTAATCTCAATTGAATAATTCGCCAACTCACGCGTAAAGCGCGTCGTGCCGGTGACGACCAAAATCGCCTTATTATATTCGCCGCCCAGCGTAAAGGGTATCTCGGCAGTTTGTCCGTCTGAGAGTTCGATGATCTGAACAGCGGTTTCATTACCTTTCAAAATCAGCGCAACTTGGAAAGTTTGTGGCAGGATATTTTGGACGCGGACAAATCCATCTGCATCCCAGCCACCCTCATCGGATTCGAAATCGGATGCGTAGTCGATAGCATCAATGCGGATATCATCTATCAGCATCCCCTCGCCGTTGACAGCCGCGTCGGTAACATACTCGAACCGAACTTGCACCCGTTTCCCAGCATATTCGCTGAGATCGACATTTTCTGCTACCCACCCATTTGTCACATCGTTATAGCCCCAACCATAGGAATTGCCCGAGGGGTCTTCGTCTGTGCCTAAGGGCGTGGTGATAATATCCCAATGAATACCGTCTTCGGAAACTTCGAGATAGACATAATCGTAATCGGTCTCAATATCGTACCAAGTTTGGAAAGATAAAGTGATGGGACTAGCAACATTGCTAAAGTCGAACGCGCGTGTGAGGGTCATGTCCGATTCGTCGCCTTTATTGCTCCAAAAAGCATATTGACCGGAATAAGGATCGGCGGGCAATAATCCCGTTTGAGTCGCCCCTTCAAAATGGAGAGTGTAATCGCCATCCGCACATTCGATTTGGAGGTAATCTCCGCCGTATTGGTGAACATTATAATTCTGCGAGAAGGGGCAAGCGTAGATGTTTTCGGTGGCTCTCGGCTGCGGTGCAGATTCGTAATTATGATAGGTATAACGTCCATCGCCCACGTTGGCATCTTTAAGGAAATTGGCTGTTAGCCAATCAATAATCAAATCATCCGCACCAATTGCCTCTCCTGTGAGCGAATCGGTTGCGTTGATTTCTTGGAGAGTTAGCTCTACGCTTTCCATCCCGTTATTGGGATTGGCGGCGAGAGCTTGCGTGGCATCTTCGCCGAAACGGTCGAGGAAATAGGTAGTAAACATGAACGCCGCGCCATAATGGGGTGTGGTCGCGTTTTGGTCGTTGGGCCAGTCGTTGAGTTGGAGGTCAGGATTGCTGGTGTAGACATAATCAAAACCGCCGGGGTTATATTCGTTTAAGAAGGTGGCGAGTTCTGAAAAACCCTCGTTGAGCCAAGATGATTCGTTGCGATCTTGTTTCCAATGAATCATATGTTGAAATTCATGCGCTAAAACGCCGTAGGTAAATTCTTCACTCAAGAAGGTATTGTCGGCATTGAAGAGGAACATCTCGTGTGCGTTGGAGTATTCATGTGCTAGTGGATGGTATTCATCTGCCGATGAATAATAGCCCGCGATGCTAGAGCCGATGCCGCGTGCGTAGAGAATGTAGATATGCTCATCGCCATCTACGCCCGGCGACCATTCTGAGCCAAAGAAAGCGCGGTTGGTGGGATAAATTTTATTCTCGAAGGTTTCCATCAACTCAACCATTTCGCTATCTTTATAAGAGACTCCGTCTTGCACCCAAAAATAGGAATGATCTGTCACATATTGGAGGGTGGCATTCACCTCGAAGTTTTCATTGGTCCCTACATCGGTTGCCCAGAAAGTATCTTTATCACCAACCTGACGCGAGGTATATTCTTCGAGCGTCTCCGGAATATCACAAATCCCTTTTAAACGGCAGGATATTTCGACGAGGTCATTTGCGGGGACGATGGTCTCTTCCAGTGTAGAGAGGGTATCCATGGGGATTTCTTCTGCGGGGGGGCGTTCGACCACAATCGGCGCGCTGGGGGTGGCGGTTGATAAATCGGGGAGATTAACGCTACTTTCTAAAAAGGCATCTCCATTTTCGTAAAGCCAGTAGCCTGCGCCTGCGAATAAGATCAGGCAACAGCAGAGGATGGTGATGATAACGCCAATAATAATCCAAATTGTTTTAGAGCTTGATGATTTGGTCTCTTGCATAAGAGTCTCCTATAAAAAATGGTGCATGAGATAAGTACCCGAGCAATTTTTTTTAGCATTTTAATACAATGTTTTAAATCGCGAAATGATGCTGAAATCTGCCTCCCCTCAGTCCCCCTCGCGAAGCATCCTTTAGGGTAAATTCGACAGTTCCATCGTAGCATTTTGGGAGGGGGTAGTGAGTAAACCGTAAAATCCGTTAGAACTAGAATTTTTCAAACACAAAATTTCTACAATTTTACACAGTTTCTATTTGTTTATGGGGCAAGAGGAAACTTTTCCCCTATACTTTTGGGTAACTTTTGAATATTCTGATGTAGTGATTCATTTTCAAAAGCCTGAAGCCAAGGCTCAGTAACATTTTCAGCTTTTGTGAATGATGTAACTCCTACGGTGATATATTCTTGGATACTAAAAATTTCATAATCAGCTAAGAATTCTCGGAAATACCACCACTGGCATTTATTACAATAAAAGAATGACAACTCATAAACAGGAATTGATGGTTGAAAGGAATACCATTTGTTGGCAGCTTTTGTATTCCTGTTTATTTCAATTTTCGATAATTTATTATCGCATTTTATGCACACATCCAGCACGCCCGGTTGAGTCTGAAAAAATGTTCGAATATCATAACTCTGATATTTAGAATAGCGTGATTTTTTCAGTATGGCAGAAACTTCCGAGGTTTTTCTTGCTCTACGGAATGCTTTTTTACCTAGCCACATTTTCTTTCTCTTCCTCTTTAGACACCTTTTCGCCTTCTATAAAAACAATTCTATTTACCTCTGGCTCGGCATCTATCAAGATAGAACCACCCTCGCTAAAATCGCCTTTGAGCAATTTCATCGAAAGCGGACTTTCAACGAATTTCTGCAA
>JAOZOM010000042.1:3390-11709 GCA_029933275.1 Anaerolineales bacterium
TAAAATCGCCTTTGAGCAATTTCATCGAAAGCGGACTTTCAACGAATTTCTGCAAAGCCCTCTTTAGCGGACGTGCGCCGAAGGCTTTATCGTAGCCCTCTTTTGCTAACCAAGTTCGAGCTGCGGCAGTTAGTGAGGCTGAGATGCCAAAGTCGCTCAGCCGCCCTTGAATTTCGCTCATCTGCAAATCCACGATTTCTTCCATCTCGGTAACGCTCAGGGGTGAGAAGGTGATAATTTCGTCAATCCGATTCAAAAATTCCGGTCTAAAAGCATCCTTAAGAGCTTTGCTGATTTTTGCATCTGCCTCGCGATCTTCATCCGATGCAGCTCCTTTCAAAAATCCAATTGCGCCGCTTTTACTTACATATTCCGTGCCAAGGTTGCTGGTCATAATTAAAATCGTATTCCGAAAATCGACTACTTTGCCTTGCCCGTCTGTCATGCGACCATCGTCCAAAATCTGGAGTAGAGTGTTCCATACATCAGGATGCGCTTTTTCGATTTCATCAAAGAGGATGACGCGATAGGGGCGGCGGCGAACAGCTTCGGTGAGTTGTCCACCCTCCTCGTAGCCGACATAGCCGGGAGGCGCGCCAAACAAACGCGATGCCGTATGTTGCTCTCGGTATTCTGACATATCAATCCGCACCAAAGCATCGGGATCGTCAAACATAAACCAAGCCAAAGCCTTAGCCAACTCTGTTTTGCCCACGCCGGAGGGACCAATCAAGATAAATGAGCCAATCGGACGATTGGGGTCTTTCAAACCGGAGCGAGCGCGTCGAATGGCATCTGAAATTGCGCTAATTGCCGCGCCCTGCCCGATAATTTTCTCGTGCAAACGCTCTTCCATCTCCAGCAATTTCTGGGCTTCGGTCTCCATCATCTGCGAGACGGGGATTCCCGTCCACTGATTGACCACTTCGGCGATGTCATTTACATCTACGACTTCATCGAGCTTATGTTCTTCTTCCCATTGGTTGCGCGCCTTCTTAAAATCTTCATCTAAACGCAAACGGTCAGCTTTCATCGAGGCGGCGCGCTCATAATCGCGCTCATTGCCTGCTAATTCTTCTTCGGCAGAAAGCCTGTCTATCTCGCTTTTCATCTTTTTCAATTCGGGGGGCAATGAGTAGAGTGCAACGCGCAGTTTTGCTGCGGATTCGTCCATCAGGTCAATTGCCTTGTCGGGGAGGTGGCGGTCAGTCACATAGCGATCCGCCAATTGTGCCGCGGCGACCAACGCCTCGTCTGAAAAGCTAACTTTATGATGTGCTTCATAACGGTCTCGTAAACCGTGTAGCATCTTGATCGTATCTTCTACGTTTGGTTCTTCAACATAAACGGGCGCAAAACGCCGCTCTAACGCGGCATCTTTTTCTATATATTTATGGAATTCATCTAAAGTGGTCGCACCGATGCACTGCAACTCGCCGCGCGCCAAAGCCGGTTTGAGCATATTCGAGGCATCCAACGATCCCGAAGCCGCGCCCGCTCCCACAACGGTATGCAATTCGTCAATCATCAGGATAATTTCGCCATCTGATTTTTGGACTTCGTCAATCGCCGATTTTAGGCGTTCTTCAAACTCTCCTCGAAAACGTGACCCCGCGATCATGCTCCCCAAATCGAGTGAAACGACCCGTTTCCCGCTCAAAATTTCCGGCACATCATTATCGACAATCTTTTGCGCCAGCCCCTCCACGATAGCGGTTTTTCCGACCCCTGCTTCGCCAATCAGCACCGGATTGTTTTTTGTGCGGCGCGAAAGGATTTGCACCAAACGCAAAATTTCGGTATCTCGCCCAATAACGGGATCAAGTTTCCCCTCGCGTGCGAGCTTCGTCAAATCGCGCGAGTATTTTTCTAGGACTTTATAGCGAGATTCCGCTTTTTTATTGGTGACGCGTTTTCCGCCGCGCAGATCTTTAATTGCGCCCATCACACGGTCACGCGTGACCCCGGCTTGCTCCAGCATCCGTGCCGCGGGTGTATTTCTTTCGCTCAAAATCGCCAGAAAAAGATGCTCGGTGGAAATATACTCATCCTTCATTCGGCTGGCTTCCCCGTTGGCGAGATCAATAATCCGCTTGACGCGTGGCGTAATAAAAATTTGCCCCGCACCGCCCCCAAAGATATTCGCCTTCGGGCTGGATTTCAAAGTCGCATCCAGCCGATCAACGAGGGCATCTGGGCGGATATTTAGATTCTCAAGAATTTGCGGCACGACCCCGTTCGGTTGTTCAATCAACGCCAGCAAAATATGCTCGGTGTCAATCTGATTATGTCCATAACGCTGGATAATTTCCGCGGCACGTTGCGCCGCCTCTTGCGCTCTTTCGGTAAAGCGATCAAATCGCATCATAATTTTTTCCTTTTTTTGGAAGGGATGATTCGCACGTGCCCGCACTCGTAGCGGAGCGGCAGACGTGTTTTAGACTTGCTACCGTTCATCAAACTTTTGCTGTGGAGAAAAACCCTTCACCAAATCTGTGATGTTCAGTATACCTAACTCGCGTTAGAGCCGTATAAGAGAGATAGGCAAGGGGAACTATTTCTCATTTGGTGAGGGTGTTACCGTAATGAGCGGCGTTTTGGTTGGTGTAAGTGTAACGATATTCATACAAATCTGCGGCAACCAACCGAGACGCTCATCCTGATCCTTAACTTCGACCCAAACCAAACCTTCGACTGTTTTCTGCCCATATTGGACACTAACAAAGCTCCAATTATGGATATAACCAATTACAGGACGATTGAATCCTGCCCATTGGTGCAATTCAAGGCATTGGGTGTAATCCGCAAAGATATTTTTGACGCGCGCTGTCGAGGGTGTCGGGGTTGGCGTATAAGTTGAGGTGGGAGTCGGTGTATTGGTTGCGGTCGCGGTGGCGGTCGCTGTTGCAGTGCTAGTTGATGTTGGGGAGGAGGTGGCAAGCGTGGGGGTCGCGGTGAAAGTCGGCGGGATGAGGGGATCCAGCTTATCCGCAATAATCTGATTCACAACAATCGCAACGGTTTCCTGAAGCTGGATAGCAATTTCTTCTTGTAAATCATTCACGTCACTATAATATAAGCGTTTGGGCGTGCGCATTGTGACTTCTAGCTGGAGAATATCATTTTCGTTATGGCTGATTCCAAGCTCGACTAATTCGGCATTATGATTTCTAATTTCCTCCGCAACAACTGTGTTAATTTCGCGTGTTCGACTGGCTTCCCGAAATGAAGAAACACTGAGTAGAGTGAGCGGTAATAGCATGATAATGGTCACAAAGGCGGAAACCAATAAACTCCTTGGAACGCGCACCCCGTTTTTTGTGCCGGGGCTAAAGCCCAAGGCAAAAAAAACGAGCATCGAAGCAAAGGCAATGGTGACCGCGTTGGTGATGAAGAGCAAAAACGCGCCGCCGGCTACATCCCAGCGACCCATCGCGATTCCAATTCCAACGACACCGAGCGGTGGCATCAACGCGGTCGCGATAGCAACGCCCGGCAGAGCAGCAGAGAGAGAAGGTTGTGCGAGCGCAAATGCCGCTGCAAGACCGCCTGCTAGGGCGATTAACAAATCTATGGGAGAGGGACTGGTGCGAGAAAGCACCTGTTCTGGCAATTCTTGTAAAGTGACAAAGGGGAGCGCATTATTAATCCACGTTAGTGCTATCGCGATCAATATCGCTATGGTGGCTCCGCGAAAGAGGGCAGAAACGGCACTTTTCAGCAATTTCTCATCACCGATTAAAGAGCCTAGTCCCAAACCGATAATTGGAGACATTAAAGGTGCTACGAGCATCGCACCAATAATGACTGCCCCAGAATTTATGAGTAGTCCTGAAGTTGCGATCATGCTCGAAAGGATAACCAGCACAAAATAATCGAAATCCGGCTCGGCTGCGTCTCTTAATTGAACGCGTACTTTCCCGCGATGTTTTTGCTCTATAGTCGGGATAATTTTCTGAAAGAAATAACGAGCTCGGGTTTGAATCTGTGGGGATGTAGGGTCTTTTTCTGTCATAAGTGATTTCCTGATGCAATTTTACCTTGTTAACCTGATTTTCGGAAAAGATTTTTACATCATATTCTTAATTTAGTTTGCAAAGCGATATAATCCTGATAAGCACCCGAGTATAAATAATTTGGTGAAACTCGCCCCTCCCTACCCGTTCGGGTATCCCTTAAATGAGACGATGGTATTGTCGAATAGGATGCTTCGTGAGGGGGACTGGATGTGGTGGTGTATTGGCGCGCGAGGCTGGAGAGAAAGATGCGCTTTGTTTGAGTTCAATATGGAAACAATTTGCAGATAGATTGATTGAAAAAAACAAAGAGAAAATCGGTGTAATCTGAAGATAGAAATCTTAAAATAAGTTATTGCAAAGAAGTATTTAACGTTAAATTTTGCCTTGACCCTGAATCTAAACTGGATTAGAATACTATCCGCTAACGCCTTCGTAGCTCAGTGGATTAGAGCGCTTGCTTGCGGAGCAATAGGTCGCGCGTTCGAATCGCGCCGAGGGCACCTAATTGAGAAGCGGGAAATCCCCGCTTCTTTTCTTTTAAGTTCCTCTCCCTCAGGGAGAGGGTTAGGGTTAGGGCTATCATGGCAAAAAAACAAATTCTATTAACTAATGATGATGGAATCCGCTCGCCGGGATTGTGGGCTGCGGCTAAGGCACTTTCTACGCTGGGATTTGTCACTGTTGTCGCGCCTCGCGAGCAATCCTCCGCTATGGGACGTTCGATGCCGATTACCTCGGATGGGATTATTAAAGAGGAAACAGTCCATGTCAACGGGCAGGATTGGCAAGTTTACGCGGTGGGCGGGAGTCCCGCCCAAGCCGTGCAACATGGGATTTTGCGAATCCTAGATACGAAACCCGATTTAATTGTTTCGGGAATCAACTATGGTGAAAATCTTGCTTTTGGGGTTAGTGTTTCGGGAACAGTCGGCGCAGCGATGGAGGGCGTTTCTCTCGGAGTCCCCGCGTTGGCAATTTCTCTTGAAACGGATAAAGAGCATCACCTTTCCTATTCTAATCATGTTAATTTTGACCATGCCGCTTATTTTGCCGCGCTTTTTGCCAAGAAAATGCTAGAGAAAGAATTCCCGCCGCAAGCTAATTTGCTGAAAGTGGATCTTCCCCGCGAAGCAACTTCGGATACTCCTTGGCGAATTACGCGGCTAAGTCCGAATATCTATTACCAACCGATTGCGGATAGGAAAAAAAGTTGGAGTGAACCTTATCCGCTTGATTACCAAGTTGGGGCGGATTTGGCGACTGAACCCAAGAATACGGATGTTTACGTCATGCAGAAAAGGCGCGAGGTTTCTGTTACGCCCCTAACTTTAGATTTCACTGCACGCGTGGATATGCAGGAGTTTAACGCTTTTTTGCGAGCGTAAAAAAACAAAAAAGGTAACTACTCAGTTTAAAAAAACAGGACACGGATTTACACTGTTTTTTCGGATTCTCGCGGATAAAAACAAAAAAAGGTTTTAAATCCGCGTAAATCTGTTGAGTTTGTGTGAATCCGCGTCCTACCTCTATTGAAACTGAGTAGTTACCCAAAAATCACATATTGCCTTAAGAACTCAACCACTTCCTGATAAAAAGTCTCTATTGTCTCCGCTTTGCGCCAGCCGTGACCCTCGCCCTCGTAAACGCGATAAATATGCGGGACTTTATTTGCTCGCAACGCGGCAACAATCGTCTCTGATTGCGAGGGGGCAACTGCTTTATCTTCTGCACCGTGAAAAACAGCCACTGCATCGCGGATTTTATCCGCGTGGAAAACAGCCGACCATTCTTTGTAGAATTCGGCATCTTCCGGCAAAGTCCCGACTAGCGAGGCGTTGTAATGCGATTCGAATTTATGCGTATCCATTTCGAGAGTAAAGAGATTTGAGACCGCGTAAAGTGCGATGCCCGCTTTGAAAAAACCGGGGTTGTGGACGAGGGCATTTAGCACGGTATAGCCGCCCGCGCTCCCGCCCATGATGACGAGGCGTTTTGGGTCGGCGAGACCTAAATCTACGAGGGCTTGTGCGCCGTTTACCGCGTCTTCTACGTCTAAAGGTCCCCATTTTTTGCGGAGGGTAAGCATATAGCTGCGACCATAGCCAGTGCCGCCGCGATAGTTTACTTGTAAGACTCCAAAGCCACGGCTGGTGAAAAACGCAGCATCATTGCGCGAATTGGCATTATGCTGTACATATTTTTGCGAAGTCGGACCGCCATGAATGCTCACAATCAACGGCGGCAATCCCTCGCTCTTAAATTCTGCTGAAGAGGGCGGAAAATATAGTCCATGAACAGTTGTCCCGTCTGCGGCGAGCCATTCGATAGCTTCGGGGGAGGGCAAATAGTCGGGAACGAGGTTATCCGCCATTGAGCGTTTCACCGTTTTGCATTCCCCTTTATTCCAAATGACCACTTCTTGAGCAATTTGGGGCGATTCGCCGATAAAGGCTAATTTGCTGTCCTCCGGCGATGCCGCGAGTTGCGTGATATGTGTATAGGGTGTTTTGATTTCTGTCTCTTTCCCGTTTCTTACCTCTACGAGCCAGAGAGAGTGTTTCCCTTTTTCGTTGCGGAGAAAAAAGATATGGGATGAATCAAAAGACCAGGCGTGCGTTCTCAAGCCTTGTACCCACGCGGGCATCATCAGCACCGAGTCTGAGATGAGAATCTGCTTTTTACCCGTATCCAAATCATAGAGAACGAGAGAATCCCATTCTCCATCCTGCACGATATAGCTTAAATAACGCCCATCTGGAGAAAATTCTGGTTGAAAAATCGGTGTATCCGCATCTCCTGCTAAAATTTTTGTCTCGGAAAAATCCGAAAGCATCAGGCGAGTGCCATCCCAGGGCATTTGGGGATGATTCCACTCGACCCATGCAATTTTTTCGCCGCTTGGATGCCAAACCGGTTGCATATAAAAATCTGCTCCCTGTGCCACTTTTTGCGGGAAATTTTCGCCATCCAAATTGGTGAGGGCGAGCGAATCTTGCCCCTCGTAAGAATGGACGTAGAGGACGCGGCGGCCATCGGGCGAGATGGCGGGTGCGGCAAGTTGACCGAACTCTGGTGTGATGGGACGGGATAGTCCTTTGGATAGCGGAATCTTATAAAGCCGCCCGCCGCTGGCGAAAACCGCCCGTTTCGCGCGTGTAGTGAACTCGCCTCCGCCATATCCGAGTGTGGGCTGCACCGGAACATCTCCCGTTAAATCGCGTTCTGCATCATTTCCCGTTTTGGCGACCAGCAGATTATGCCCCGACCGCCCCTCGACCCAGATCAGGGTTTTTCCATCACCAGCCCATTGCACATCATTGAGCCGGATTTTTCGCCCCAGTAAAGCGGGGGTGATCGGTGAGTTCCACAAACCGTAAGGGAGAGTTTTTTTTGACATGAGGGAGTCCTTTTTTGAGGGGGTGTTAAAAAGATAGGGGTAGGGTGAAAACGTATTTCGTATTGCGTAATGTTTTTTTACGCAATACGTTTTACGCACCTATATATGGCTCAAATCGTTTAATGAGACGTTTTTTCGGCTGGTAGCCGGTGACGCGTTCGCGTACTTCGCCATCTACGAAGAATATCAATGTTGGGATTCCTAGAATGCCGTATTTAACCAAGATATTCGAGGATTCGTCTGCGTCAATTTTGACGACTTTGACTTTTCCTTCCCATTCTTCGGAGAGTTGATGCACAATCGGATCAACCATTTTGCAGGGTCCGCACCACTCGGCGGAAAAATCGACCAAAACGGGCAAATCCGCTTCTAAAACTTCTTTTTGGAAACTTTCTTCATTTACATCTACTTCAGACATTTTTGCTCCTATAAAATAAATTCACAAGACTTCAAGAGTTTTTTGGATTCCTGAAATCTACTTTGTTTTTTCGTTGACGTAGCTATGAGAGCGTGATAGAATGCTCATCGCTTCGGGCGCGTAGCTCAATGGCAGAGCAGTGGCCTTTTAAGCCATTGGTTGAGAGTTCGAGTCTCTCCGCGCTCACTAGAAAATCAGCGAGATTATATCACTTGCTGGAAAAGAAAAGCAGAGCCGCTGGCTCATAGCAGAAAGCACCCAAGCCCAGTGGCTCAGGGTGCTTTCTGCCTTTAAAGCACAAAGTCCCAAAATCGTATACAGTCTTGAGACTTGTGGCTGGCTTGCCCAATTCACTGTTTCACCAGAGAGCAATCGTTTTCTGCCTGCGCTACGGACCAACTGTTCGGAGCATCCTCCAGACTTACAAGGTCAACTGTCAACGACAACTAGAAAGGGACATGGCGTCAATTAGAAATGCCCATGAT
>JAOZOM010000241.1 GCA_029933275.1 Anaerolineales bacterium
GGAAAATTATCAAACTAAAGATGGCTATGTTCTCTCCGATCAATTTAGTACCTATTTAATTCCTACCGTCAAGGATATTCCTGCGAAAGTTGAATCGGTAATTATTGAAATCCCACACCCAGAAGGTCCTTGGGGCGCGCGCGGCGTGGGAGAGCCTCCTTTGCTTTCCTTTGCTCCAGCCCTCGTTGCTGCCGTCCACGATGCGACCGGTGTTTGGTTCGATGAATTTCCCCTCACCCCTGAGCGCGTATTACGCGGGCTAGGGAAGATTTAAAACATGAAACGTATTGCGTAAAACGTAGCAAAAATACGCAGTACGTTTTACGTAATACAAAATATGCCATTCCCCTATATTTCCGAAAAAAAGAAACTGAACGTTTTTTCCCGTCAAAGTATAGACGGGAATTTTATTGTGTTAGATAATGGATACACGCATTATCAACTAAAAGGCGATGCAGATGCGGAAACGGTTGTCCTCGTGCATGGATTCTCCGTCCCCAACTTCATTTGGGATCCTACGTTTCACGCGTTGACCGAAGCTGGCTACCGCGTCCTCCGCTATGATTTATTCGGACGCGGCTTCTCCGACCGCCCCAAGACCGATTACACCCTCAAACTTTTTGCCAACCAACTCCGCGATTTGCTAGATGCGCTCCATATCACCGAGCCTATCAATCTCTGCGGGCTTTCGATGGGCGGTCCTATTACCGCTACTTTTACCGCAAATCATCCCGAACGCGTGAAGAGACTGGCTCTCTTCGACCCAGCGGGCGGAAAGGTGCTCCCACATCCCATTTCACTCAAATTACTACTTGTTCCCGGCATAGGCGAACTCTTAATCGGGTTATTCGGCGACAAGATTCTGCTAAAAAGCATGAAAACCGATTTCTACAATCTCGATTTGGTAGCGGATTTTATCGCCAAATATCGTCCACAGATGCAGTATAGCGGCTTTAAACGCGCACTTCTGTCCACGATGCGCGGAGATGCGCTCGGTGATTCATCTGCGCTTTATCGGCGCGTGGGAAAGTTGGGAATCCCGACGCTGCTTATCTGGGGGGAGCAAGATAAAACCGTCCCCTTTGATCAGGCAAAAGATGTGCAAGCAAGCCTAAAAAACGCACGCTTCCATTCCATCCCAAATAGTGGACATATCCCCCATTATGAAAAAGCGGACGAAGTCAATCCCATTCTGCTGGATTTTTTATCCTCATCGTAGGCAAAAAATATGCTAAAAAAACTATCCCAAACTATTCTGCGCCATCGTTATAAGTTAGCGATTTTCGTTTTGCTCTCGCTTTCTTCCGCGACCTGTGTTGCGCTGGTGGGGGCGCGGGTAGCGTATAGCGACACACCTTATTACACTTTTTTGATCTGGAATCTTTTTCTTGCTTGGATTCCGCTCATTTTTTCCTATCTTGCCTACGCCCTTTCCTTTAAGCGAACAATTTTGTACATTCTCGTACCGCTTTTTGCGTTCATTTGGCTCGCATTTTTCCCCAATGCGCCCTATATCATTACCGATATACAACATCTCGCCGATGATTGGGGTGGTGCGCCAATTTGGTATGATGTGATTTTGCTAATCTGGTTTTCGTGGACGGGGCTGCTGCTCGGTATCGTTTCGCTTTATTTGATGCAGGAAGTGGTCAGGAAAACCTTCGGGCGAACTCTCGGCTGGATTCTCGTTCTCGGCGTTTCCCTATTGAGTAGCATCGGCGTTTATTTAGGGCGTTTTATGCGTTGGAACAGCTGGGATATTCTCCACGCACCCCACAAGATTCTCGGCGATGCGTGGTATTTATTGCGCCATCTCAGTCGCAGTGCTTTCGGTTTTACTGCGCTTTTCACGGTCTTTTTTCTCTTTATTTACCTCACCCTTTACGCCTTCGGGCATCTTCTACAAGAAGAGCAAAATAATCGCGCTCTCTAACCCTCTCTCATAGGAAAAATAATGTCTAATCTCATCCTTATTCGCGGCGGCGGCGATCTCGCAAGCGGCATCGCCTATCGCCTGCATAAATCCGGTCTCAAAGTGCTAATTACCGAATTGCCCCAGCCTCTCTCCGTGCGCCGAAAAGTATCCTACAGCGAAGCGGTTTACGATGGAGAAATCACCATCGAAGGATTAACGGGACGCTTAGCTCAACCTAAGCAAATTCTCTCTATCATTGCTCAGGGCGAAATTCCTGTTTTAGTTGACCCTAATCTAGATATACTCCGATTCCCAATTCCCGATTCCCAAATCCCTATCCTCGTGGATGCAAGACTGACGAAGCGCGCGCCAGAGAAAGTTGCTTCCGTTAAATTAAACATCGGATTGGGACCAGGCTTCAGCGCGCCCGAAAACTGCCACGCGGCGATCGAAACAAATCGCGGTCATCGGCTAGGACGTGTCTACTGGCAAGGTTCCACTCAAGCGGATACCGGTCTGCCGGAACAAGTTCTCGGGATTCGCGCCGAACGTGTTCTCCGCGCCCCCGCTGATGGCGAACTCATCGCTCACGGCGAAATCGGCGACCATTTCGACAAGGGGCAGATTATCGCCGAGGTAGCCGAGATGCCACTCCACGCGCCCTTCGATGGCTCGTTGCGCGGATTAATCCGCCCGGGCTTGTTCGTCAAAAAAGGACTCAAAATCGGCGATCTCGACCCGCGTGACGATCCACGCTACTGCACCTTGATTTCAGATAAATCTCTCGCACTGGGTGGAGCGGTGCTAGAAGCAATTTTGAGCCAAGCGGAGTTAAGAGATGGGCTGTGGGAGTAAGTACGGCAATCTATCTCACACTTACACCGCAAACTTAGGCACTCCCCCCGTTTTCGAAGGTGCTAAACACGAAAGATAATCTAGCTACCTGACAGTTTCATGGATCGCGTTTTTTTGCCTCACGCAAAGCCGCTAAGACGCAAAGTTTTTAAGTTTTTCTTGGCGATTTTGCGGCTTTGCGTGAGATTTAAGAAACCGTTTAACCAAAGTGTCAGGTGGCTAGAAAGATAATCATACAGCTTCCAATTCAGCAGTTGAA
>JAOZOM010000043.1 GCA_029933275.1 Anaerolineales bacterium
CATCCTTGCCGCTTTCGTCTCTGAAAAGGACATTATAAGAACGATTGGAGTTAAACGGCGGGTCAAGATAAATCAAATCCACGCTTTCTTCAGGAATATACTCGCGCAGAATAGATAAATTATCGCCGTAAAAGAGGGTGTTTTTTGTAATTTGTTTCATACATCAGCCCTTATCAAAAGAATGGAACGCGGATTCAATAGATTTAACGGATTTGCATGGGTAAAACCAAAAAAGTTTTTAATCCGCTTAAATCCGCCTAATCCGCACTATCCGTGTTCGATTTTAAAACCTTTAAACATTCTAACATTCAAACCTGCCAACCTTCAACATTAAACCTTTCAACCTTCCACCCTAAATCCCCAACCACTGACACGCCTCACGTGCCAACTCATGCAACGGTGCGACCTTTGTCGTACATTGTGGCAACGATTCTATAAATAATCGCCCGTATTGTTTCGTTTGTACGCGTCTATCGAAGATAACAACCACGCCTCGATCTTGCGCGGAGCGGATTAAGCGTCCAAATCCCTGCCGAAATTGGAGAATCGCTTCGGGGAGATAGTATTGATGAAAAGCGTTCTCATAAAGCTCAGAACGTGCTGCAATCAGCGGGTCAGATGGCACGCCAAAGGGGATTTTCGCAATTGACACCACCGATAAATCATCGCCGGGGATGTCTACGCCCTCCCAGAAAGAACGCGTACCAAGCAAAACGGCTTGCTCGGTCGCTTTGAAGCTCTCCAAAAGCGCATTTGGAGACGCTCCCTCGCCCTGCTCAAAGACCACAATCCCTTGCTCAGCTAAAGGACCACTAATCGCTTTAGAAGTCCGCTTGAGTTGGGCATAGGATGTAAATAACGAGAGCAAGCGTCCACCAGTAGCGAGTCCAAGCTGGATCAGGGCACGTTCCACTGCTTGAGCGTATCCATGCTGGTTGGGTTCGGGAATATCGTTCGGGATATAGAGCAGCGTTGATCCCTCATAATCGAAAGGAGAACCGAGCGCAAGGGTTTCGGCATCCACAGCACCGAGCGCATCCCGCATATAGTCAAAAGTGCCATGTGTGGTGAGCGTGGCAGATGTGAGAATAACGCTTTCTTTTTTATGCCAAATATGCTTCTCAATTAAGCTGCCCACATGCAGCGGCGCGGCTTGCAAAACCAGCCGATGATTATATTTCGGGTGTATTTCAATCCAGTAAACGGTTTCTTGCACGGGGGTCATAATCATCCCGTCCAAATTACTCTCCGCCTCCGCTAAACGGCGCGCCGCGTTGCTCAGGCTACCCATTGCATCTTCGAGGTTTTCTGCGCCCTCCGCGTATAACTCCGCGGCAGCTTGATAAATCTCTCGGAGTAATTTGAGCAGCAACTTCAAAGTTTCATGCGTGTCTTCCCAAGTCGTTTCTACATCTTCCCAGACCGGCAAAGTGCGCGTAGCAGGCACAACTCGCTCCTGCCAAGCGTAATTATCGTTCCCTTTTCCGCCGCGCTGATATTCGGCAAATTCTCCGATAGTATTGAAGAAAACCTTCGCTTGCTCCTGCACCCGAAAAGCGAGATCGGTAGCTCTCTTAATCTTTTGCGTTAAAAGAGCTTGGTCAGACGGACGTAAATTTTGGCTTGCTTCCGTTAAAAGTGCCCCCAGCGCACCAGACTTGGATCCGCCAATTTCGCGCAAGATGCGTTGCATATTCTTCGGTGTGATTTTGAAACTGAGCGCACTCGTGGTCGCGTCTTCAAGATGATGCGCCTCGTCTATCACCAAATAATCATATTCCGGCAAAACGCGGCTTCCCGAAGCAATATCAGCTAAAAGAAGGGCATGATTAACGATGAGAATATGCGCCGATTGAGCGGCTTGTTTTGCCTGATTAAAGGGACAACTTCCGCCACTATACTTCATACAAGTATCGGTCGTGCAGGCATCATCTTCCGCAGAGATGCGCCGCCAGACGGCACGCTCTTCAGGTCCTGTTAAGTTGATTTCGGAGCGGTCGCCACTTTTATTTTCGAGCAACCAAACTAGAATCTTGGCGAGAACGCGTATCTCTTCTTTGTTGCGCGGTCCCCTACGGCGCAAGATGCCCAAAAGACGAGGGCAAAGGTAGTTGGAACGTCCCTTCATCACGCTGGCTCGTAAATCAAGCCCCAGGGCGTTGGCAAGATCGGGAATATCCTTTTTGATGAGTTGGTCTTGCAAGTTAATCGTATTTGTGGAAATGACAACACGAGTATTATTTTGAACTGCCCATAACGCGGCGGGAACTAAATACGCAAAAGATTTACCCACGCCCGTCCCGGCTTCGATCATAAAGTGGCGACTATTTGAAAAAGCATCGGCGACCACTTGGAGCATCTCCACTTGTTCGGGGCGATATTCATAATGCTCAAAATACTGCGAAAACGCACCACCATGCTCCAAAACGGAAGAAGTCTCTTCGGGATCAAGTTTGATGGGGTCAGCAACTGGTTGGAGGGGCGCATATTTTTCTTTTTTAACGGAAGCAAATAAGGGTCGCGGGCGACGAGGCTGAATTCCCTCTTGTGCGCGGGCGCGGAATATCTGTTGAAAGACCCAATTCGCGTCCCAATCCAAAGGCTCACCAAGACGGGTGATCTCATCAATCAAATCAAAGGGGAGAGTTTCCGCTTTTTCGTATAAACGCGCGAAGATTCCTTGAGTCGCTTTAGCGTCATCGAGGGCACGATGCGCGTTTTGGAGCGGAATGCCGAGTAAACTGCTGAGCGCACCCAATTTATAGCGTCCTGCTGAGGGGAGCAGCACCGCGGCGAGTTCGTAGGTGTCGATGGCGGTGTTGTAGTTGAGGATATTATAGCGTTGCACAAATCCCAAATCGAAGCGGACATTATGCCCGATCACTGGCACATCGCCAACAAAGGCTTCGAACTCAGCGAGAGCATTGTGGATGTCTTCCCCGCCGCGCACCATCTCGTTGCTAATCCCAGTCAGTTGTGTGATAAAAGGCGGAATGCTGCGTCCAGGGTTGATAAGCATCGAAAATTCGTCTTCAACCCGCTTTTCATTAAAGCGAATCGCCCCAATTTCGATGATCGCGTCTCTTTTGGTATTTAGTCCGGTAGTTTCAAGGTCAAATGCAACGAGGGTTGTCATAGGAGGAGGGTTCCGTCTGTTTTTTAGGGGATTTATATTGCATATTTCGTGTTGTGTAATAAGTTTGCTAAAAATTACGCATCACACTTCACGCTTTAAGTTTTGCGCTTTGTGCTTTAATGCATTATTCACCGCTTTGATTTCCTGTGCGGTAATCGGCGCATCTTTTGCCACCTTACGAATGAAAGGTTTGAGTTTTTTCAAGTGCATCGTTGGAACAGGCGCATCATCTGCCTCAACTTCAGCAATTTTGCTTGTAAAAATAATCACCGTGTTAATCGGCGCGATTTTATCCTCGGGAATCTCTTTTAGGAGCGTACGTTTGAGTTTTTCGGCAAGGGCGGCGGCATCCAAATCGGGGCGGCTCATATTTTCTTGCCCAAAAACACGCATATAGGATTGGGTAAACCCGCCGCCTTTTATTTTCCATTTTTTGCCGTCATAAAGGATTTTTCCGTTTTGGTGGAAAGGGAGCAAAAGCCAAATCCCGGCGGGACCGACCAAAAGATTGGGGACGGGGCTAGCGTAATGATAAATCGTATAGTCGCCGGGCATTCCCTTCAACCCTTGGTCAAGCAGTTCGTCCGGACGAGGGCTACGTCCCCAACGGTTGCCAAAGTAAATGCCAACTTGTGAGAGAAGGAACCCCACCAGAAGCGCACCTACCGAAAGAGAAAACATCTCCGGCTTCTTGAAAGAGATATACATGCCAATTCCTAAAATTAGGAGTGAAAGAAGGCTTGTTGTCTGCCCAATCACGGCGTTACGTTTAATAAGTTTGTCGTTTCTGATGATTTTCATAATCTCTATCCTTTATTTTTTAGCAATACTTTACCGCTTTTCCACCGCATCGCGTATCGAGTCTAACACGCCCGATTCGACGGCTTCTTTTGCCGCTCGCAACGCGTTTTGGATAGCGTTTTCGTCCGAGCTACCGTGTCCAATAAAAACCAATCCCTTTACGCCTAAAAGCGGGACTGCGCCTACATCATTGGGGTCTAACTTTTCCTTTACATCCACTAAAGCGGATTTGAGCAATAATCCACCAATTTTTGTAAGCAGATTTCCCTTTAGCACCGCTTTTTTGATTTGCCCCGTGACCAGTTTCGCTATCGCTTCGGATGTTTTCAGCATCACATTGCCGGTAAATCCATCCGTCACGGCAACGTCTACCTCACCTTGGATGACTCCTTTCCCCTCGATATTGCCTGTGAAATTTAGTTCCGATTCTGCTAATAGGGGATATGTTTCTCGTACCAAACTTGACCCTTTGCCTGCTTCCTCACCATTCGACACAAGTCCGACTTTGGGCTTGGTCATGCCCCAAACTTTTTCGACATAGACACTACCCATAATCGCAAAATCAACCAAGTTTCGCGGCTTGCAATCGGGATTTGCACCAATATCCAGCACGAGGCAGGAGCCTGTTTCAGTCGGGAAGGTGGGAGCCAACGCAGGGCGATTGATTCCTTTGAGCCGCCCCAAACGGAAAAGAGCGGTCACCATCGCCGCTCCAGTGTTTCCTGCGGTAACAAAGGCATCCGCTTCGCCGCTTTTGACCAAGTCCACACCGATTGCCATCGAGTTTTGTGCGTCTTTATGCCGCGCCTTGCGGACAAGGTCATCACCTTTGTCATTCATTGTGAGCATTTCGGGGGCGTGGACAACGCGGATTCGCAGAGTCTCGTTTGGGGCGTATTCTGCCAATTTGGCACGAATCTGTTTTTCATCGCCGACCAAGATTAGGTCAAGGTCGTAGGCTCGTGCGGCGAGTACTGCGCCGCGTACGTCCACGTCGGGGTAATTATCCGATCCCATTGCATCGAGGACAATAGTCGTCATTTATTATTTCTCCAGAATTTAAAGTAAACTTCAAAAGTCTTTAAAACTTTTGAAGTCTTTTTAGATTTTTGCTTGACATAATATCGAAGCTGATTATAATACCATCTGCGTTTGCGCTGGTGGCGGAATTGGCAGACGCGCTAGGTTGAGGGCCTAGTGAGAGATAATCTCATGCGGGTTCAAGTCCCGCCCAGCGCACCAAACAGAAATGCCCGACTTCTCAGTCGGGCATTTCTTCTTTTTAAATGAGCTTTTTAGTGTTGCAATATCTGTGATAAGAAAAGTTTCGTGCGCTCTTCTTTGGGGTTATTAAATAAGCCGTGAGGAGTAGTGTGTTCAACAATTAATCCCTCGTCCATGAAGAGAACTTCGTCTGCGGCAGAGCGGGCAAAACCCATCTCGTGTGTGACGCAAACCATTGTCATGCCTTCTTTTGCGAGGTCAAGCATCACGTCAAGAACTTCTTTAATCATTTCGGGGTCAAGTGCGCTGGTTGGTTCATCAAAAAGCATAATTTTTGGATTCATCGCTAAAGAGCGAGCAATCGCGACGCGCTGTTGTTGCCCGCCAGAGAGGTTTGTGGGGAAAACATCTGCTTTTTCGGGAATTCCTACTCTTTTGAGTTGCTTCATGGCGATATCAGTAGCTTCATCTTTGGAACGCCCTCGCACAACTTTCTGAGCAATAGTCACATTTTCCAAAACGCTCAAATGAGGGAATAGATTAAAGAGCTGGAAAACCATGCCGACTTCGGTACGCGCTTCGTTAAGAGCTTTCTCGTCTTTGCCAAGAAGTAAACCGTCTATCCACACTTCTCCGCTCGTAGGTTTCTCAAGGTGATTTAAACAGCGGAGCATGGTTGATTTTCCAGAACCGCTAGGTCCGATGACAACAATCACTTTTCCTTTTTTGACGGTTAGATTAACCCCATTAAGTGCTTTAACGTGCCCGTAATGTTTATATAAATCTTTGACAACAATCATATCGCGAGGTTCGGTATTATCGTGTGGATTAATCATTATTTCGTAACCGCCTTTCCATAAGTTGGACTAGAAGAGAAAGCACAACAGTTAAAGTGAGATACATCACAGAAACGGTAATATATGCCTCTCGAAATCGAAATGTGCTTCCCGCATACAAGCGTGAGACTTGGGTAATATCTCGCACCGCCAAAACAGAAACTAAAGAAGAGTCTTTGACCATTGCAACAAAATCATTTGCCAAAGCCGGGAGAACATTTCGAACAGCCTGAGGGAGAATGATATGCCGCATTGTTTGCCCGTAACTCATCCCCAAAGAACGCCCTGCTTCCATTTGCCCTCGCCCGATAGACTGAATACCTGCTCGAAAAATTTCTGCGAGAAATGCACCGTAAGTGACGGAGAGAGCGATAATAGCGCGACTGTTCATCGTGAAAGCTCTATTGCCAAATCCAGATAAAGGTGCGCCGATTACACCCAAGCCAATCGAAACAAGCCATGCGCCGAAAGCATTTATGCCATCTACAAACATAGGAACCCCAACGAGAGCAATGAAGAAAATCAAGACTAACATCGGGATACCGCGAATCAACTCTACATAAAGTCGAGATAAATTGTTAAAAAAGATATTTTTGGAAATACGTCCTAAACCAGCAAATAATCCGAGAGCCACGGCAAAAGCATAAGCAATCAGGGACGTTTTTATGGTGACAGCAATGCCGATTTTAATAAAATTAAAGGCTTCTTGATAATTTTCTCTGGTCAAAAATATATAAATCGCCCAAACAAAAATTAAAATAATTGCAAGGAACCACCAAGAAATATCTTTTAGCTGGATACCTGCATTTTCATCTGATATAGAGGGGGTATTGTCCATGTGAGGGTTTCCTTCTTTAACGTTCATTTAACAAAATTAGATAAGAAAATTGATGTTTTCCATCTTTCACTTGGCTGTTAAGAATAGACGATATTCTCTCTTTATGCAAGGGAGTATTCTATTTTTTAGCAAAAATTTATTCTCTTTCGGGATAAGAGAGAACGCGCGTGTTTTTAGCTTGCTTCCCCTTCTCTAACCAACAAAGCGGCGAAAAACCTGATTCCCTAAAAGGCGCGCATGAGGCGTTAATCGCAAAGCTTTTTCGTTGCCTATATCCGCCCACTCAAGCAACGCCAAAGAAAACAACTCATCCAACTCCTGGCGAAAAACATCTTCTACAGAAGAGCCAAATCGCGATCGAAAATCCTCTGCTGAAACCCCTTCTTGAGTCAGACGTAAACCGAGCATCATCGTTTCTTGCATGGCTTGATAAGGTGATATTTCCTCTTTACTAATAGATGCCGGAGAGCGCGGAAATTCAATCATTGAGCCCTTTTTCAAACGATTAATATAAGGCTGAATCCCCAAAATATTCGCATAACGCGTTCTTGCCGCGTAACCATGTGCGCCCGCGCCAAAACCAAGATAGGGCAAATTTCGCCAATATTGCAAATTATGCTGACACTCATACTTTGGCTTTGCCCAATTAGAAATTTCATATTGGATGTAGCCATTTTCGGCGAGGAATTCGCTCGCCCATTCGTACATATCCGCGGCGAGGTCAGGGTCGGGGAGAGGAATCATGCCACGCGCCACCCAATGCCCAAAAGGTGTGCCGTGTTCCACGGTCAACGCGTAGAGGGAAAGATGCTCGGGATGCAAATCGAGGGCATATTTGAGAGTCTCCTGCCAACGGGAGAGAGGTTGTTCGGGAAGTCCAAAAATTAAATCGAGAGAAAGATTATCAAATCCCGCCTGACGCGCCCATTTGACCGCGTGAATCACATCCCAAAAATCATGGATGCGTTCGAGGAGGTGCAAATCATCGGGATGCGCGGATTGAACGCCGAAGCTAAGACGGTTAAAACCCGCGTCGCGTAGTTTTTGAAGGTAGTCGAGGGAGACGGTGCCGGGATTCGCCTCGAGGCTCGCTTCGAGGGCATCATCCCAAGCAAAATTGGCTCGTAATGTCTCCATAAGGGAAGCAAGCTGAATGGGAGAGAGCAACGAGGGTGTCCCTCCACCGAAAAAGATGCTTTTCGCGGCGATTTGCCGAGAGGCAGAAATCAGCTCAATCTCCCGAATCAACCCATCCACATAAGCGGGGATGAGGGCATCCTGTCCTGCGTATGTGTTAAAATCACAATAGGCGCAGCGGTGAACACAAAAAGGAACGTGGAGGTAGAGGGCGTGTTTGGTCATTATTTTTCAAAAAATGTGGTTATTTGATAATAACATGATTACTAGAGATTCGATGTACAATAAGGCTATCAAAAAGGAGTAATTTAATGACTTGGTTCTCTGACCCAAAAGAAGGTATAGAAATTAAACGCCTGCTGGGGATGTTAAGCAACCCTGATTTGAAAAAACGCAATCAGGCAGCTCGCGAATTCTTAAAGTTGGGAGAAAAAGGAGCGAGCGCATTGGTCGCAACTTTGGAAACGCAAGATAATGATTTACGCGAACTGGTAGCGAGGATTTTAATCCGATTAGGCAACAAAGCTCTCCCCGCTTTGCACAATACGTTGAGTGAATCCTCCCTGAACAAACAGGATGAAGTAATCGAAATTTTGGGAGAAATGAAAGGCAAGGAAGTTTTAGAAGTGCTTTTCCAGGTGCTGAAAAATAGCGAGTATAGGCAACGAATTCTCGCGGCAAAGATGTTGGCAAAAATTGGTGACCGGCAAGCGACACCCCAACTGTTGGTGGCGTTAAGTGATTCTGATCCCGATGTGCGGATTGCGGCAGTAATTGCATTAGGCAAATTCCGCGATCCGGAGACTTATCTCAATATCGTTGATTTGCTCTCCGATGTTGAAATCAACGTCCGCTTGGCGGCAGTTAAGGTTTTAGGCGAGATTAAAGCTCCCAGTACAATCCCTTACTTGGTAGACGCGTTGCAAGATTCATTTTGGGGCTACGACAAAAACAACGCCATCCAAACACTGGTAAATGTCATCGCATCCTTTGGAAAAAACGCACTGAGCGAATTATCCAAGGCAATGAAGAGCAAAGACCCCAACGTCCGCCGTTACGCGATTTCGCTCCTGCGCCCCTTAAGAGAACCGCAAATGATGGGAGCCCTCGAAATGGCTTTTTACGATACGAATTACGACGTGGCAGAAAACGCCCTCGCGGCTTTACTTGAGTTTGGCGAGGGCGCGTTACCCATCATCGCTAAAGCGTTGGTCACATCGAACGAGTGGCTACGCGAAAAATCCGTATGGGGATTAGGCGAAATCGGCGGCGAGCAGGCTACTATCTACCTGCTGGAAATGCTCGGCGATGAAGCGGATTCTGTTCGCAAAGAGGCTATTTCTTCGCTAAAAAAACTCAAGGATCCACACGCCCTGCCCACTTTACGCGCGATCGCATCCGCTCGGGATAACCGAGAAATTTCTCGACTAGCACGCCAAGCTATTGCTGCTATCGAGGCTCCTTAATTCATCATTTCGCTAAAAAAGTATCTAAAGAGCCGCGCAACAAAGCCCGTTCAAAATACCCTCCATGCGCAGATAAACTATCATGGCCTTTTGAAAGCAAAACGCTCATTAGCGGGTGCAATTGTGCGGCGTAGTGTTGCATACAAAGCCGCGGATGAATACCGGGCCACGAATAACAAGAAATACTTCGGCGGCGCACATCCGTAGGAATTTCAGGCGGGATTTTTGCTGACCAATTCGGGTCATCGGGGAAGAAAACATATTGATCAAGATTTCCTTGCGAAATGCCCTCAATTGCGCGCACCACCGGCGGGTCAACATCGAGCGTATAGGGGTCAACCGACAAATCCACCACAATCGCATGTTCAGGCAACCACGCAAGCCAAGCATTTGGCACAATCGCTTTGGATGAAACGCGCCGTTGGGTCGTATCTACAAGAATATCGCTTTGGATAAATAATTTTTCCATTAATTGGGGATTGGATGTCACGTTCCGCCCAATTGTGGACACGATCACCCCAGCATTTTTCTCCTTAATTAACTTAGTGTTGCGCACACGTGACCCGAACTTGCTTGCTGCTTCGACAGCATGTTTGCCAACCATCCCCGCGCCCAAAATCAAGACGCGAAAAGGTTCACCATCCGATTTGCGAAGATGCTCCCAACGCCGCTCAAAAAGATCAAATGCGGCTTCCAATCCGTTCCACGCAACCGATTTCATATTTTCCACCAAACGAATCCCGTTTGCGTCAGCAATACTATCAAAAGAAATCGCATTAATCCCCAACTCGCTCAATCGCCGCACTCGTTTAGGACGCGTGTGGAAATGAAGCATGGTCATAAGTGTACTGCCGCGCCGCAACAACTCATATTCTTTCAATTTCGGAGAACGTAAAATCATTACTATATCTTTTTGAAAGGCTTCTTCTCGACTACCCGTATAAATCTTTTTTCCCTCTACTTGATAATCGCCCGAACCAAGCCCTAACTTTGCGCCGTACCCCTCTTCGAGACAAATTTCTATCCCCACCTCTGCTAACCAACGAATAAACTTCGGCAAAAAGACACGCTTTTCGCCTGCTTCTTCCAGCATTCTCGGAAACCCGATACTTGTTGGGATGCTCATTAAAAACTCTCCTTTGTTCGATGCTTAAAAAAACAATCTCTTTGCTTATCCCCCGATACGTATAAGATTGTACCTTAAAGAATTCCTCCCTCAAATCCTAACGTGATTTGAGGGAGGAAAAGTTTTAGCGATGTTCAAAGAAAGCAAAGATTAGATATTTTTACTACCTTGTCCTTTCGTCATTATTTTCGCGATTTTTGCCGCCAAAGTCGCGTTATTATGTAGCAAAACCAAATTTGAGCGTAGAGAACGTCCCTTACTCAGTTGATTAATTCTTGCCAGCAAAAAGGGCGTTAGAGCTTGCCCGTGAATTCCGCGCTCTCGAGCATCTTTGGATGCCTGAACAATAATTGGATTGATATCCTCGTCCGCCAAAGAATACTCTTCAGGAATTGGGTTTGTGACCAAAATTGCGCTCTTTAGCCCCAAATCCCAATGCGCTCTCGCAAATTCCACAATCTCTTCAGGAGAGTCGAGATGCACGCTTACGTCTAATCCGCTCTGGTGCGAGAAAAAAGCAGGGAATTCATCCGTCCCGTAGCCAACTACCGGCACCGCCATTGTTTCGAGATATTCCAATGTCGCCGGTAAATCTAGGATGGATTTCGCTCCCGCGCAAACCACAATCATGGGCGTATCCGAAAGTGCCTGTAAATCGGTGGATATATCCATGTTTCCTTCGCGATGAACACCACCGATTCCGCCCGTAGCAAAAACGCGTATTCCGGCTTGCGTCGCGGCGAGCATCGTCCCTGCGACAGTAGTGCCACCATCCAATTTTTTGACGATAGCCTTAGCAAAGTCCCGCCGAGAAACTTTGACGGGGTCTTTAGCATTTGCCAATCGCTCTAACTCCGCATCGTTAATCCCCACGCGGATTTTGCCATCCAAAAGCGCAACGGTGGCTGGCACCGCACCTTGCTCGCGAACTCGCGATTCCATCTCGCGCGCCAATTCCATATTCTGTGGAATCGGTAATCCATGCGTAATAACAGTCGACTCAAGCGCAACGATGGGAAGTCCCATATCGAGTGCGCGGGTGATTTCGGGGGAGAGGAGGGTGT
>JAOZOM010000044.1 GCA_029933275.1 Anaerolineales bacterium
TATTATGCTGACGCATGTTGATAACGGCTTTGCCACCGCACTTTTTACATTTCATTTTTAGTTGATTAGGGGTTAGGGAATTAAGAACTGGTTTGCTGGTCTACCAATCTAGCCACCAGAGATAACCGAGACTAATTTGATCGTTTCGCCTGCTTTGAGCATGGTATCTTCGGTGACGAGTTCACCATTGCGAGTGCAGATAACGGATTCCGGGAGAATTTCTATTTTTTTCAGCGCGGCAAGAAGGGTGCTACCGGCTTTGACTTCGTATTTTTTATTGCGAAGAATGATTGTGGTTGTGTAATTCATAATTTTGCCTTTAACAATCGTCTAGAAATGACTTTCTGAAAAAGATGCACCTCAAAGTCACGGAGAACACAAAGTTTTTCTCTATGGCTCACAAAGAAAGCCTTCGTGAACTTTATGCCTTTGCGGGGAGCCTTTTGGAAGTTATTTTTAGATGCACACTGAGGTTGCGATTTTACCACTTCTTGCCTTACAATTATCTAAAAAATAAAGACTCCACCAAAAAAGGAAAAACTATGCGAATCGGCATGATGGCAGATACCTATAAACCTTATATTAGCGGAATCACGAATTATATTTCCCTGAATAAACGCTATCTTGAGAAAGCGGGCCATGAAGTTTATATATTCACTTTTGGCAATCTTGATTATCAAGATGAAGAAACGCGCATTATCCGCTCACCGGGCAAAGCTCTCACAGATACCGGTTTTTTCTTGAGCTATCGTTATAGCCGCGAAGCAAAAAAACTGCTCCAGACGATGGATATTGCCCATGTTCACCATCCTTTTTTGAGCGGGTTGTTGGCATTACGATATTGTCGCCCTCATAATATCCCGATTGTCTTCACAAATCATACTCGCTACGATCTTTACGCACAGGCATATATGCCGCTTCTGCCCGAAATGATTAGCGATAGTATGCTCAAAGCCTATATGCCCACTTATTGCGATGCTGTAGACTGTGTCATCTCGCCTTCGCCAGGGATGGCAAAAATTTTGCGGAGATTAGAAGTAAAAAGTCCCATCGAAGTTATTCCAAACGGTGTTGAATTACAGCGTTTTTTCGAGGCAAAAGAACTTTCTCGTGCAAAATTTGGCTTTTCACCTGATGATGTTTTACTCGTCTACACGGGACGCTTAGCCCCAGAGAAAAATCTTGATTTTCTCTTAGAATCTTTTGATGGTGTAGCCGAAACACTTGAAAACGTCCATCTCCTGCTTGTTGGGGGCGGATTATCGCAAGAAAAACTTGAAGAAAAAGCCGCAAATTTGGATGCGAGCGACCGCATCCACTTTGTGGGACACGTAGATTACGAGCAAATGCCCGGCTATTTGCACATGTGCGATGCCTTCGTGACCGCGTCCGTCTCGGAGGTGCATCCACTTTCGGTGATAGAGGCGATGGGTGCGGGCTTGCCCGTTCTCGGCATCCACTCACCAGGCGTGGGCGATACAGTTGAAGATGGAATCACTGGTTTTCTCAGCACAGAGCATCTCGCTGCATTCACCGCAAAAATGACACGTCTCTGCATCCAGACAAATCTCCGCAATAAGATGGGCGCAGCCGCAGCAAAAGCCTCCACACGTTATGCGATGGAACGTACGACCAAAATGATAATTGATATTTATGAGAAAATTATCAAAGAAACCCCTGTACATAATAAAGAACACGAACTCTCCTTGCGAAATATCATGGAGCGCATTTTCCCATGAGCCATAACCAAGAAATTGGATATTGGGGTGAGAGCATCGCGGCAGAATATCTGCAAAAGAAAGGGTATCTTTTTGTGGATCGGAATGTCCGCACACCTTACGGTGAAATTGACTTAATTCTCCGCTCAAGCGGACTTACGGTTTTTGTCGAGGTCAAAACGCGGACCTCAACCCGCTTCGGGTATCCTGAGGAAGCGATTACGCCCCAAAAAGCAGACCATATCCTCAACTCAGCCGGACATTACGCCGAAGAGCATGGAATCGAGATTTGGCGAATTGACGCGGTTTCGGTGGTCGGTAAACCAAAAGGCGCGGTTCCAAGCGTGACGCATTTTGAAGATGTGTTGTAGGGTTGAAAGTTTGAATATTGAAAGTGACAAGTTTCTGAAAATAGGCGATCTAAATTGAAAATTAAAAACTCAAAGCCCCCCCTCATCGCAATAATAGGTCCCACCGCGGTTGGGAAGACGGAATTGTCTTTGCAACTTGCGGAGCAGTTTCATGGCGAGATTATTTCCTCCGATTCTCGACTCTTTTATCGCGGCATGGATATTGGGACGGCGAAGCCTTCCATCGAAGAGCGGGCGCGGGTAAAGCATCATTTGATTGACGTGGCGAATCCAGATGAGACTTGGTCTTTAGGGCAATTTCAAAAGGCGGCACAAGAAATTATTGAAGATATTGTAGCGCGCGGGAAGCTCCCCTTTTTAGTCGGCGGGACCGGGCAATATTTTCGCGCGGTGACCGAAGGCTGGCTTCCGCCCGAAGTGAAAGCGGATTTGCGGTTAAGGGGTGAATTGGAGAAAATGAAAGAGGAGAAAGGCGCAGATTGGCTACACGCTAAACTTGCCCTTCTTGACCCTATCGCCGCGGAAAAAATTGATTATAGAAATGTACGGCGCGTTATACGGGCGTTAGAGGTGATTTTTAGAACGGGGAAGAGATTTTCGGCACAACGAAAGCAACGCGGGGAATCTCCCTATCATTTGCTGACCATCGGTTTGAGACGCGAACGCCCCGAACTCTACGCACGCGTAGATACCCGAATTGAGAAGATGTTTGAAGAGGGTTTATTAGATGAAGTACAAACGCTGCTCGCGGCAGGATACACGGCGGAGCTACCGAGCATATCTGCTTTGGGGTATAGGGAATGTGTGAAGGTTTTGAAGGGGGAGATGAGCCAAGCTGAGGCAATCACCGAGATGAAACGAGTGACGCGGGTTTTCGTACGGAGGCAAGCAAATTGGTTCAAAAATGATGACAAGCGTATTAAGTGGTTCGAGGCGAGCGATGCGGAGCTTTTCATCCAAACAGAAAAATTTATTCGTAACTGGTCAGAAGAAATGAGAGTATCTTCCTTCTTTTCTACTTGAAATTCAGTTCTGACATCGGTCGGTCTCTGTGTTTTCGGATCATCTAACTTAAAAGGTTCTCCTTTGAGTTTAGGGCGATTAGACGAATTTTTGGAATTTTCTTCTGATGGCATAATAAAATTGTATAGCTTTCTGTTCCCATGAATTTTCATTATTGAAATCAAATCGGGACGGTTTTTGCGTACAACCTTTGAGTGCTCCCACTTAAACTTAGTTCCACAATAGATAGGGCATTTGTGTTGCATGCTGTCGCATCAATTAAATCCATCAGAGCATCTGCTCTATATGGGAAAAACTTGTGAAGGTTCTCTCGAAATGCCAACAGCGACGCTTTCGCTTTTTCTAGACTTTCGTCTCTTTTCTCTTCTTTTTGGGGTATCTTCATACCCAAAAATATGACACTTTTTGTTGAAAAAGTTAAGGGCGTTTATCCAAAGTCCAATATCATGTGATTAGTATTTTTATTGAATCTCTTGCAAGAAATGGGCAGCTAAACTGAGGAAGATGAAGAATCCCATACTATCAGTTGCGGCGGTGACAAGAACGGAGGAGGCAAGTGCCGGATCAACGCCGATTTTCTCCAAGCCGAGCGGGACGAGTACACCGAGCATTGACCCCAATCCAAGATTGGCGACAAGAGCCAAGCCCAAAACAAGGCTGAGATAGATATTCCCTCGCCAAAGATAAACACCAAAGGCAACGACCGCGCCGACCGCCAATCCCAGCAATAATCCCATCACAAACTGCCTAAAAATAATACGCCGTTGCGTTTTTGCGCCAACGCGCTCCGTAGCCAAAGTGCGAACTGCCATCGCGACATTCTGGCTGGCGGTATTGCCTCCTTGCCCGGTGACAACAGATTGAAAAATCGCCAAAACTGCTGCTTGTGCGATAATTTGCTCATAATTGCTAATCACCCACGCCCCAAAAAGCGCAGTAACGGTGTTCAGATAAAGCCAAGGGAGACGTCCCTTGAGTTGCTCCAAAATCGGGCTATCGGGGTCGAGTTCGCTATCCGAAAGATTAGAGAGACGGTAAACATCTTCGGTAGCTTCTTCTTCAAGAACGTCTACAATATCATCGTGCGTAATTACGCCGACAAGTAGCCCGTCTTCGCCCACCACAGGTATCGCTGCGAGATCGTAATGCGACATCGTACGCGCACATTCTTCTTGGTCTATCCCAACTTTGACCGAAATCACGTCTGGGTCCATGATATTTTCAATCAGGGTATTCGGTTTTGCCAAAATTAGGGAGCGTAAACTGACCACGCCACATAATTTTTTCTCTTCATCCACGACGAAAAGGTAATAAATTTCATCCGCATCGGGACTCCACTTCCGCAGGGCTTCAACTGCTTCATGCGCGGTCATCAGGGGACGCAAAGCGATAAATTCGGATGTCATCAACCCGCCTGCGCTTTCATCGGGATAGATGAGAAGCGGACGGATTTCATCCGCATCGTGCAGACGAGCGAGAAGCGCTTGTGTTTGCTGCTTGCTGAGGTCACCAAGCAGGTCGGCGGCTTTATCTGGTTCCATCTCATCGATGATGCGGGCGATGGTTTCTATGGGCAAGGATGCGGCGAGTTTCGCGGTTTCGGGGTCATCCAAATCTTCGAGAATATCCGCGGAATCGGAAAAATCGAGCTTGGGCAAAAGCTCCTGTTGCTCATCGTCATCCAATTCGGCAAAAAGCATCGCCTGATCGGGACCGCGTAAAACATCCAACATCCGAATCGCGGAATCAAAATCATCTCGTTCGAGCGCGTCTTGTAATTGCGCCAAAAGTTCTTCTGTATTTAATAGCATAAGAATACCTCTCAATTTCCCCCAAAGTGATTAAAAAAACAAATCTACCCTCAGGGAATAATCGTTTTGCATGGACGCTTTTCGCGCCCGCTAGGACTGGGAACAGATTCGTCTTTCATTTTCTTCCTTTTCTTTCGAGATTGAACGATTCTAGCATGAAGCAAGAGGGAGTCAAGTTAATTTTGAAATTAAGGGTTTTAGAACACAGATGTCACGGAGCAAGGGAATCTTTGAAAAGATGCTCCCTATTTTTTTATCCGCGGCAAAAGCCTCCCCGCCCGCGCTCGATAATCAAGATATTCTTGCCCGAACTGCTCGGTGAGATAGTCCTCTTCCTCGCAAATGAAATGGTCAAAAACGAGATAAAAGGCAATGGGGACACCAAAGAAAATCCACGAGGAGGAGAGAAGAGAGAAGGCGGGAAGGAGAAAGAATAGCCAAACCGCGTAAATGGGATTGCGCGAGTAGCGAAAAATGCCCTCGGTCATTAACTTCCCCTCTTCAAATTTGGTGGTCACTTGACGAGCAGAAAGAGCAAGCAAAGGAAAGCCAAACGCCAAGAGAATATATCCAAGCAGAGGCAAGCCAAATTCACGTGCGGAGCGAAGGATAAAGATTTGGGGGAAGAAAAAAGTGAGTGCGGTCGCGAATCCCGCGTAGGAGGCAGTGTAGAGAATCAGCTTCATCCCAATCCCCATCATAGACATTTTCTTTTTCATCGTTTTTCCTTTTATATAGTGACTACACGCATCTCTTGTCATGGTAAAATTATGGACTTATTTTACCCCTATCTCTATCTCTACATGGAGTTCCTCGATGAAAAAAACAGATACCCTTTTTAAGAACGCAATCGTCCTCACAATGGATAATGAACTGCGCCAATATACCCCCGGAGCGGTTGCTGTCAGCGGCGATAGTATCGTGGCGGTTGGCGCAGAAGAGGAAATTTTAAACGCATATCAAGCCGAAAAGACGATTGATTGCGGTGGAAAAATTCTGATGCCCGGTCTGGTGAACGCGCATACGCATGTCCCGATGACACTTTTGCGCGGTCTCGCCGATGATTTACGGCTGGATGTTTGGCTGATGGGCTATATGATGCCCGTTGAGCGCGAATTTGTGACCCCCGAATTTGTGCGGCTCGGCACACAACTCGCGTGCGCCGAATTGATTCGGAGTGGCGTGACCACCTTTGCCGATATGTATTATTTTGAAGATGATATTGCCACCGCCACCGCCGAAGCAGGATTGCGCGCCCTCTGCACACAATCGGTGATGAAATTTCCCGCCCCCGATGCCACATCTTATGAAGAAGCCCTCGCTCGAACTCGCCGCTTTATCGAAAAATGGAAAAATCATCCGCTCATCGTGCCGGGCGTTGCGCCCCATGCGCCCTACACCTGCACCCCAGAAATTTTAGAAGCCTGCGCCGAACTCGCCGTAGAATTTGACGTACCGCTCCATATCCATTTGGCGGAAAGCAAATTTGAAGTCGAAAATATGCGCGAAGCAGAGGGAATCCCCGTCATCCCCTACGTCAAGAAACAGCATCTTTTCAACGCCAAAGTGCTCGCCGCACATTGTGTCCACGTCGATGTCGGCGAAATCCGCACTTTAGCACAAAGCGGCGCGGGTGTAGCGCATAATCCCTCCTCAAATATGAAATTAGCCTCAGGCGTGGCTCCCGTTCAAAAAATGCTCGATGAAAGCGTCAAAGTTGGGATTGGCACAGACGGACCTGCCTCCAATAATGATTTGGATATGTTTGAAGAAATCCGCTTAGCCGCGTTTATCGGAAAAGGATTCAGCGGAGACCCAACCGCTATCCCAGCCGCGACTGCGCTGAAAATGGGTACTCGTCTAGGAGCCGAAGCGATTCATCTCGGAAATTTAACTGGCTCATTGCAAGTCGGCAAACGTGCGGATTTGATCTTGGTCGATATTTTCAAAAGCCATAACAGCCCCCACTTTAGACGCGATCCCAACAGTGCCTACGTTCAGCTCGTTTACGCGGCAAAAGCAACAGACGTGACCGATGTGATGGTCAACGGAAAATTCCTGATGCGAGAAAATCAACTTCTTACCCTCGATGAAGCAGATTTGATGGCAAAAGCCCAAGTTTACGCCGAAAAAATTGACGCGTTCTTGCTTGAGCGCGAACAATCGCTCTTCTCGAAGCTCGTTGCTTTGGGCGGCTCCACCGAAGAAGAATCTTTCGAGGTACAAACCAAAGTCAAATTGGCAGAGCAGGTTGATGTCAAAGCTGCGCTCGTCAAAGCCGATTTAAAAATCATCCGCACACGTCATTACCGTGAATATGATGTCTACTTCTCCTTCGATGATCCCTCGCAGGGACGTTTGCGCTATCGTGAAGATGAATTTATCAACGAAAAAGGCAATGTAGAACAAGTCCGTGCACGGTTAACTTTAATTGGTCAGGCAAATAAAGAAGAATTTACAGACAATGTGCTTCTCTCTCGTAGCCGCTACCTTGCCCCCGCAACCAATTCGCTCCGTTTTTATCGAGAATATTTTAAACCAAAAGCCGCACAAGAAATCCAAAAAGAGCGGATGCGCTGGTTGGTAAAATTCCAAGAAACAGAGTTTTATATCAATTTCGATCAATTTGACAAACCCGATATGGGCGATTTCTTGGAAATCAAAACCCGCACTTGGAGTCTCGAAGATGCTAAACGCAAAGCAAAAATGGCATCGGATTTACTCGCCCTGCTCAACGTGAAAGAGCAACAAACCATCACAGATGATTATATTGAATTGATTTAGAGACCATGGGCAAAAGCTGAGTCTGATGTTTTCAAAAGGTGTTGAAAATGCAAAAAATTCTCCCCACCCTAACTAAAATCTTCGCGATTATCTTTGCGATATTTTTTGTTATCACGCTGGTTTCAGCATTTTTCTTTTATGGCTTGGAACAACATGCCTTCGATGCCGAAACCTATAAAAGCGCACTTCTCAATCAGGGTGTTTACGACCGTCTCCCCGCTGTGATTGGCGATCAACTGGTTCTTTCTCTCGGTGTTGACCGTTGTTTAGAAAATCCCGTTTCTTGCGAAACAGAATATCGAAGCGAAGAGCTAGAAAGCTGTCTTTTAGACGCGTTAGGGAGCGAATCATACCGCGCCCTCTCCAATAACGAACGCCCGCTCACCAAAGCAGAAAACGAACGAATCACTCCCTGCTACGAAAAACACGGCTATCCCAAAACAGAAGAAAGTGAGAAAGAATTTCTCGCCTCTATCACCAAAAATCTCACGGCAAAAGATTGGGAAACTTTCATTATCGCCTTAATCCCACCAGATGAATTAAAAAATATCAGCGAAGAAACCATAAATGAAATATTTGAATATCTCAACGGGAATTCAGACAGTGCCAAAATATCATTTCTCAAAATCAAAGAAAGATTGCTCAGCGAAGAAGGCATAGACGCGGTGATGGCTCTCATCGAAGCCCAGCCCGATTGCACACCTTCCGATCTCCTAAAAATAACCCAACAAGAAATTCCCGTCTGCAAACCGCCCGATGTCGTTTTGCCTGCCCTCAAACCGATTGTAAAAATGCAACTGAATACCGCCGCCTCGGCAATCCCTGACCAAAAAATCATCATGCGGAGCAAAAATAACGAATCCCTCATCGAAGCACAATCTCTGCGCGCCCTCATGCGCCTCAGCCCTCTTCTGCCGATGATATTTCTTTTCCTCCTCACCCTCCTCGTTGTGCGTGACCTCCGCACTTGGCTCCGCTGGTGGGGAATCCCATTCCTCGTGGCGGGGGGTATGGGAATTATCCTCAGCCTCATCACAGGACCCCTCGTCCAAACCCTCCTCAGCATTCCCCTCGTGCGCGGCGCACCGATGGAGATTTCAGGAAGCGTTATCCAACTCGTTTACGACCTCGCCAACACCATTGTCCACAGTCTAATCGAAAATATCGTTCTTTATGCGCTCATCTTTGCCCTTTTAGGATTAATTATGATTGTCGCCGCGATATTTGTTAAGAAGACGGAAGAGACAGAGGAGGCGATTTGAGCGATTCCGCCACCCTCGACTTAATTCATGCTCATGGCTCTGTTCGCCGCTACAAACCTGACCCTCTGCCTGCTTCCCTTGTGGAGACAATTGTCGCCGCCGGGCAGCGTGCCTCCACCTCATCCAACAAGCAAACCTACAGCATCATCGCCACAGCTGATGAAGAAAAACGCCTCGCCTTAATGGAAATCGCCGGTGGACAAATTCAGGTTCAACAAGCTCCCCTTTTCCTTACCTTTTGCGCCGACCGCACCCGCCTAGACAAAGTCTGCGAGCTACGCGGCTATAAACAAGATTTCAGTACTCTTGAATCCTTCCTCATCGCCGCCGTAGATGCCGCCCTCGTTGCTCAAAATATCGCCCTCGCCGCCGAATCTCTAGGACTAGGAATCTGCTATATTGGCGCAATCCGCAATAATACCGCGGCGGTAATCGAATTGCTCAAACTCCCCAAAGGCGTTTTCCCTATTACCGGAATGACAATCGGTTATCCCCTGCATCCGCCCCGCATCCGTCCGCGTTTACCACAAGAAGCCATTTTACATTGGGAGAGCTACAATCCCAACCAAGATGAAGCCCTGCTCGCCTACGACCAAGAGATGATAGAAACGGGTATCTACAAGAATCGCCAAGTTCCCGTCGCGGGCAAAGAAGGCGAAATGGAAGCCTACGGTTGGATGGAACACACCGCGCGGCGCGTCTCCGCCCCATCCCGACAAAACTTACGCGCAGAGGTCGAAAAACAGGGCTTTGAGTTGAAATAAATTCCACGTAACTGTTCAGCCTTGAAGAGATAGAACAAAAAAAAATCCCCAATCTATGATTGGGGATTTACACTAAAAGATGAACGCTCTTCGGGAGTTTGGCAATCATAGCCATTCTAATGAAATAGCTTTAGACCCATAACTTTGCGCCATCAACTTTCGTTGATTTTACCTGTTCGGCAAGTTAGCCATCTTCGCCGTCAACTTCAGAAGCAATAACTCAGACTCTAACTTTTGCGCTTCAAACTTTCGTTTGATTTGCCTTTTCGGCGGTCCTGTCTCCTAGTTTTTCAATTTCTCAATCTTTCAACTTTAGATTCAAGACTCTGCTTTACAAACTTTCGTTTGTATCGCTTTTTCGGAGCGTTACACCCCTATTATTGCATTTTTAAAAGCCGGAGTCAAATTAGTGAACTTTTACACAAAAGCCAATTACCCTGCAAACAAATCCGCATATTTCTCATGTCGTTGGATATACGCCTCAACAAAAAAGAAAATCGGGACTACTTTATATCTTTATATCCCTGCTCACGCGCGTAATCCAAACCCGTGCGTACGATGAGACTTCCGATCCCGCGCCCCTCTAATGCTCGAGGCACGCCGGTATGCGTAAAGCTCATCACATTATCTCGAAGATGATAATCCAACTCCGCAATTTGCCCCTCAATTTGTATTTCAAGGCGACTCTTCTCCTGCAAATGCAAGACCTCCAACTTCTGTATATTTGTAGACATTACCACTCCTTTTTAGTGTAGTTTACACTATGTTTCAAAATATCGAATCAACACTTTATCGTCCCATTTTTGGTACAATCAAAGAGAGATATTCAGAAAAAGGAGACTTTATCAAAATGGAAACAAAATACAACGCTACAGTCATTGGGAAAATCATGATTACCCCCGATATTATGGTTTTACGGGTCAATACCGATACCCCACGCGCAGAATTTGAATCGGGACAATACACCGTCATCGGCTTATATGGGCGTGAATCTCGCTCCGCAAATTCCGAAGAAGAGTATAAAGAGAGCAAAGCGGATAAACTCATCCAACGCGCTTACTCCATCGCCTCACACCGCACGGCAGGCAACCAGATGGAGTTTTATATCTCCCAAGTCAAAACGGGACAGCTCACGCCGCGCCTCTTCAATCTCACGCAAGGCGACCGCCTTTATATCAGCGAACGGATTGTAGGGATGTTCAAACTCTCGGATACGCCCGAAAATATGGATATCGTCATGGTCGCGACCGGCACGGGAATCGCACCATATATCAGCTTTTTGCGCTCCCATATCACCGAGCATCGCAATATCAATATGGCAATTGTGCATGGAGCGTCCCACCAATGGGATTTGGGCTACTACAGCGAGTTAAGTTTTCTCGCCAGCACTTTCTCCAATTTTTATTATTTCCCCACCGTCACCGACCCCGATCAAACTTGGCAAGGGCATAGTTTATGGATCGAGGAGATGCTTTCGGAAAAAATTCTCCAGAACGAGGCAAAAATTGAAATTAGCCCGGAGAAGACACATTTCTTTCTTTGCGGCAACCCCAATATGATCAAAAGCGTCTCCACTTGGCTGGAAGAATTTCAATATACCAAACATACACGCAAAGCCGCCGGTGCGCTACACGTTGAGGAATTTTAATGTTAAGCTCCTCCGCTCAAAAAATTCAGGATGCGTTGAAAGAACTTGGTTACGAATACCAAGTGATTGAATTTTCTGAAAGCACGCGTACCGCAGAAGAAGCCGCCGCGCGCGTTGGGTGCAAGGTGGGGCAAATCGTGAAATCGTTAGTTTTTAAGGGGAAAAAGAGCGGGAAGGCAATCCTGATTTTGACCAGTGGAAAGAATCGGGTAGATG
>JAOZOM010000242.1 GCA_029933275.1 Anaerolineales bacterium
GTTTTTAAATCCGCATAAATCCACTGAATCTGTGTGAATCAGCCCTATCTCTATTGAAACTGAGTAGTTACGTTTTTTGAAAATATTTTTTAACATGAATAGCGCAATTTGTGAGAATTTCTTTAATGAAAACACGAAATACGCCCCTCCCTTAAAGAAAAAAACGGACGAAGAATCTTCGCCCGTTCCAAACATATTTTTGTTACGGCATCAAAATCGGCAAACGTCCCGGATAAACCCGATACTCTGCCTCGTAAAGCTCGCGGTTGAAAATCTCTCCATCTGCATGAGAAGGCGTACTCTCGGATAACTTAATACTGAGATGCTTCGTATTGATTTCATGGAACTCATCTTTATCCACAAAATTTCCCTTACCGGATTTCATCGTCAAGGGAAGCAAACCCAGCATCCGCAAACGCGATTTAACATAACCAAAAGAAAAAGTAATCTCTCCGTCAAAAGGGTCAGCATGAGGCGTCATATAAAAAAGACCGCCCGTCCGCGCCCCATTCCCGATTGAAGCGAGGGTAATAGGACCCGTATACTCGCCATCATCCCATTTAATTTTAGCCTGCCAACTCTTTCCGCTATAAATCGCCGCAAAAGCCGCATATAAATAACGCGGAATGCCCTTAAGCCAAGAAATCTCCTCTTGGATAACGGTAACCAAAGGCTCCAAACCAAGGGCTGTATTATTCGCAAAAAACTGTCCGTTCACCGAACAAATATCCATCTGACGCGTTTTTCCCGCGGCAATAATCTCCGCTGTCTCTCGCAAATCAGTCGGCATATTCAAATTACAAATCAAATCGTTTGCCGTCCCCAATGGGATAATCCCAAAAGTCGTCAAAGGCTCATCGTCCGCAACGGCTTTCACCAAACCGTTTACAACCTCGCCGATTGTCCCATCCCCACCAGCCGCGAGAATCGGAGAAAAGCCCTCTTTAACCGCTTGCTCTGCCAACTCCGTGCAATGATTATGCCCCTCAGAACGCACCACTTCAAAATCCACACCGGCTTCTATAAGCGCAGATGCGGCCTCAGGGAAACGCTCATTTGCACGCCAACGTGCCGAATAAGGATTAAGAATCACTTTCGCGGTCATCTCATTCTCCGATTATGCAATTTTCTTTTCTATTGGATAAAAAACTGCGGCGCGTGATTTACGCCTGCGCTCGTTCATCCAATATCTCATCAACTCAAAGAGCGATGCAATAAAAGTCTACTCCAAACCGCTTCCGTTAAAAGTTGCATTTACATAACTAAAAACAATCACTCCACCTCAACATAAATTCGCTTATTAATCTTCCCTTTTGACTTATAATTGACTACGCGCAACACGCCAACTTCGGAAGTGTTGTGAACATGCGTCCCGCCGTCAGCTTGGAGGTCTAAACCAACTATTTCGATAGTGCGGATTTCGTTAATCCCCTCCGGCAACAAATTGATCTTCGTCCGAATCAAATCGGGGATTTGGAAAGCCTCCGCTCGAGGCAAAACCGCTACTTTTACATCATACCCTTTTTGGGCTTCAATGTTAATCGCTTTCTCAATCTCCTCGACCAACTCCTTACGCATCGTCTCAAACTCAAAATCCATCCGTCCCTTCAGCGGTTCCATATTCCCACCAGTGACGAGTGCGCCATAATCACGAAAAACCACGCCGCATAAAATATGCATCGCGGTATGCGTTCGCATGAGCTGATAACGCCGCTCCCAATCAATCACGCCGTAAACAGTTGCACCGACTTTTGGCAAATCCACCTCCCCGCCAATGAAGTGGAGGGCATCCGCACCCTTCTTCTTCACCTTTGTCACCGGGTATTCTGCTCCATCAACACGAAGCAAGCCAAAATCCGAGGGCTGTCCGCCGCCACTTGGGTAGAAAGCTGTTCGATCCAAAACCACCGCACGGGATTCAGCATCCACGCGGAGGATTTCCGCATCAAATTCTTTCAAATAACTATCTTGCTGGCAAAGTAGTTCGGTCATAGTACGCTCCTTTCAATTTTCATGGCTTTTGGGCATCTCATACAAGATGTAAGTAATCATCGTAGAAATAAATTCCTAAGGATTCACCATATATGCCCTACAGGGTACAAAGTCACAAAGGTCACGAAGAATTTCTTGTGACCACAGAGAAAAACTTTGCCTGCACTGTGCACAGGCACACGTGTGTTCTCCGTTCATCTGTGGTGCGCTTTTCTGGAAGTTGTTTTTAGACGTTCACTAAGTAGAGTTTTCTGTTTCTCCAAAAAGAATAAGCTCTTCTTCCAATTCGGCAAAAATTGCTTCCATCTTACCTGATGAGAGAGACCTATTGGTGATAATAAAATCCACGCCACGTCTAAATAATAGAATACGAGTATACCCCTTCTAATTGCCAAGAATTGACAATTTTTAGCGTATTCTCGTATCTTCTATCGTCCTTTTTTAATCGTGATAAGTAATTTTACTGTCAATTATATTCAGGACAATACAAGATTAGCGGTTCACTTCTCACTCATCACTTCTCACTTTCCCCCGTAATTTCTTTATATTACCTCTACGCTTCTTCGCATCCACGCGCCTCTTCACGGATGCTCTCGTTGGGCGCGTTTTACGTCTTTTCTTTGGTGGTTTTTCGGCACTTGCCAAAAGAACTTCTAAACGCGAGAGTGCATCTGCTTGATTGCGTTCGCGTGTCCTGAATCTGGAGGCTTCGATAATCAGAATCCCCTCTTCAGTCATTCTTCTGCCAGCCAAAGAAGATAATCTTGAAATCACACCATCTGCCAAACCCGCAGATTCCACGTCAAAGCGCAACCGCACAGCCGTGCTGACTTTATTCACATTCTGCCCGCCGGGACCAGAGGCACGGAAGTATTCAAAGGAGATTGCTTCTTGGGGGATTTTCATAGTTTTTTCACCACAAAGACACAAAGTTTTTCTTTTTTACCACAAAGCCTTTCTTGTAGTTGCTCAAAATGTTGTTGGTACGGTCAAATAACTTTGCTCCAAAAGAACAG
>JAOZOM010000045.1:0-1109 GCA_029933275.1 Anaerolineales bacterium
GGCGTATATTTTCTGAGCAAATAGTTCAACGCAAGAGCTAAAATTACGCTAAAGCTAACCAAAAGCTCTTTTGCCCAGCCGCGCATCGCTCCGATGATGGCAAATAAGATTACATACATCCAAAAAATATAGACTAGGCTGACCATAATTTTTTATCTCTTTCTGGCTAAAGCCAGCAACTCCGCTGCGATTTTTTCTGCTGCTTGGGGGCGTGCTAAACTTTTCATCGCTTCTTTCATTTCATTCAATTTCTGCGAATCTCCGAGCAATTCATTTACCAGCGGAAGCAAACGCTCGGTTAAATTTTCATCTTTCACCAAAATCGCCGCACCCTTTTTGCTCAGATATTCGGCGTTCACTTTTTGATAACGCCACGCATAAGGGTAGGGAACGAGCAAGGCGGGCAAGCCGAAAAAGGGAAATTCTCCGAGGGATGACGCGCCCGCGCGGGATACCACTAAATCGGCGGATGCGAGGGCTGCACCCATCTCCTCATGGAGATAGTCGAAAACGCGATAGTTTTGGGCTTGCTTGCCCTCAAGCGATTTTTGTGCGTCTTTTACATTTTGCCAATCTAACTTACCGCTGATGTGGACAATTTGCATTCGCTCCAGCAGTTGTGGAAGGTTGGCTAAAACCGCGTTGTTGATCGAACGTGCGCCTTTGCTCCCGCCAAAAACGAGCAGGACGGGGTTCTCTGCATCCAAACCGAGTTTTTCTCGGGCGGATTCTTTGTCCCATTGCGCTAAATCGGGGCGGATTGGGTATCCTGTTTCTATAACGCGGGATGCTCGAGAAAATTTAACGGTAGGTGTGGATGCCGAGATGGTGATTCTTTTCGCAAACCAAGCTAAAAACTGGAGCGCAAGCCCCGGCTCGATATCTGGGACGTAGAGCAGGCTGGGGATTCGCATCCCGGCTAATGCCATCGGTGCAGCTACGTATCCGCCTGTAAAAAAGAGGGCATCGGGTTTGAAATCCCGCAGAATTTTGCGAGATGCCAAAACACCGCTTGCTAATTTACTCAGATTTCTTGGTAAGGTTCTTAAGCCAACGCCATGTACACCTGCCGCGGGAATTTCTGTATAAGGAATTCCGTATCGTTGGAC
>JAOZOM010000045.1:1209-11485 GCA_029933275.1 Anaerolineales bacterium
AAGAACGGCGAGTGCGGGATAGACTCCGCCGCCCGTTCCGCCCGCGCAAATTAGTAGTCGCACCGAAGGCTCTCCAATCATCGTTTAGCTGTGAACTCTCGCCGCGTTGACGAGAGATATTATATAAAATACCGATTGCCGCCAGCGAGGTGACCAAGCTGGAGCCGCCCGCGCTCATAAAGGGGAGGGCGTTGCCCGCAAAGGGGAGTAGCCCGACCATCACGGTCATATTAATGAGGGCTTCAATGCCGATCCAGAAGACTAAGCCAGTGGCGAGCAGTGAGCCGAGCATATCGGGAGCGCGGCGGGCAATTACGAGACCGCGCCAAACCAAAATAGCGTATAAAAGAATGAGTACGGTTGCGCCAACAAGCCCGAATTCTTCAGCGACTACGGCGAAAATACTATCGGTGGGCGGGACGGGGAGACCAGTGAGTTTGGTTACGCTCTGCCCGATGCCGAGACCGAAGACGCCGCCGTTGACCATCGCTTCTAAAGAGCGGCGAACGTGATAAGAGGCTTGGGATGGGTCTTTGAGACCCATCCAATAAAACTCGACGCGTTCTTGCCCCGTTGCGCTGACTTGGACAATGAACCAAGCGACAATCGAGGCTAAAAGAATGAGGATGATGATTTGCTTCAAATCGGCTCCGGCGAGGAAGAAAAGCACGCCGCCGAGAATAAAAACAGTTGCGCTTGCACTTAAATCAGGTTGCAGATAAATCAAGCCGCCGATAAGACCGAGAATGACGGCGAGGGGGATTAATCCCAACTCAATGCTGTGGAGTTGATCGCGTTTGGCGTAAAGCCAAACGGTGAGATAAATTACGATAGCCAATTTCGCCAATTCGGAGGGCTGGATTGAGCCGTTATAAAAGGTACGGACTGCGCCCAAGCGAAGCTCTCGAATGAAAAGCACGGCAATCAGCGAAATAATCGTGGCGAGCATGATGAGAATAGAGAATTTTCGCCAGTGGTGATAATCGAGATGCGAAAGCGCAAAAGCCGAAGCGATGCCTAATCCCAGCCAGAGCAATTGACGTTTAAACATATAGCCGGGGGCTTCGCCCAAAATTTCCACCGAATAATCTGTGCTGGAGGAGTAAAGCATGAGCAAGCCAAAAGCCACCAGCGTGATAATCGTAATCAGCAGGGGTGCATCTCCGCTTTTGGCGGTGCGTGGCATAACGCTTTTATAGTTTCTCTCTACGAAAGTTTGTGTACCCATTCTCTAAACTTCTCTCCGCGTTCAGCGAAATCTTTGAATTCATCAAAACTGGTACCACCGGGCGAAAATAGAACAACATCGCCTTCTTCGGCTACTTTTGCGGCGGCGGCTACGGCATCTTCTAAGCCGATACAATGCGAAATCGTGTAAGGGCGTTCTCCGGCGCGGCTTCCGCCAACTGCTTTAGCGATTTTTTGCGCCGCTTCACCGAATAAAACCACATGGTCAACGCGCTGCCTAATCAACTCGCCTAATTTGCCCCAGGGGAGCTTTTTGTCGCGTCCGCCGAGCATGAGAACAATCGGTTCATCAAAAGCGCGGATTGCTGCCATCGAGCGTTCGGGGGCGGTGGCAATCGAGTCGTTGTACCAAGCAATCCCGTTGCGTTTTTGCACCAATTCAAGCCGATGCTCAACGCCGTAAAAATCGATTAGAGCCGCATCCATTGCATTGGAGGGGAATCCCGATAAAAATCCGATTGTGGCGGCGGCTAAAACGTTCAGAAGATTATGTGTGCCGCGTAAGTGGATGGATGAAGTGGAGATGAGGGGAATATCCATCCGATTATCGCGAAAATAAATATAATCATCTAGCGGATAAGTTCCCGAATCGCCCGCGGCGAGGGGCTTGATTCCGAAGGTAAACACTTTGCCCGGAGAAAGCGATCTCATGCTCCGCGCACCTTCATCATCTCTGCCGACAATTGCCATATCCTCGGCTTTTTGATTTTCTAACAAACGCGCTTTTGCCGCGGCGTAGGCTTTCATCGTACCGTGTCTGTCGAGGTGGTTAGGGGTCACATTTAACAATGTGGCGATATTGGTCGAAAGAGTCATTTGGTCAAGCTGAAAGCTGGAAATCTCCAAAATGGCGAGATCGTCTTCTTTCATCTCGTCCACATAGTTGATGAGTGGGTCGCCGATATTCCCGCCAACCCAAACTTTTCCTTTGCTTTTTCGCATCGCTTCTTTTGCCATCCTGCCAACGAGGGTGGTTGTGGTGGTTTTTCCGGCTGAGCCGGTAATTCCGATGGTGCGGCAGGGAGCGGCTTCGAGGAAAATCTGTGTATCGTTCGAGAGTGGAATTTTTCTTCGTTGGGCGTCCCGCACGAGGGGGAGGTTTAACGGAATCCCGCCGGAGAGACAAACCAAGTCTTTGCCTTTGAGCAAGCTGGAAAAATGCGCGCCGAGCATCCATTCCACATCCACATCTTTGAGAGATTCTTGCTCTTCTTTTAGCTCATGCGGCATCCGTTTATCATTTAAGGTCACTTTTGCCCCGTGTTTGACGAGATAACGCGCTAAAGCCAATCCCTGACGGGCGGCTCCGAGAATGAGAACGTTTTTGTTATTCCAGTTTGTCATATTTTTTCTCGTATTGCGTATGTGCGTTGCAGTTTGAAACTGCGTTGTACATCGAATTGTTTCCGAACTGCAATGCCCCTTTCAAGTGCAATGCAGTTTTGTCTTCTAAACCAACGCCAACCCCACGCCGAACATCGCGGCGAGCAGGCTGATGAGCCAGAAGCGTTGCACGACTTGGGTTTCGCTCCAGCCGAGTAATTCAAAATGGAGGTGAATGGGTGCCATTTTGAAGAAACGTTTGCCTTCGTTGCTGAATTTTTTAGTTAACTTGAAATAAGCAACTTGAATAATGACGCTTAATGCCTCACTGACGGGAATGATGGCGATTACGGGCAGAATTGCCCATTGTCCGGTCATTAAAGCGACTACAGCGAGGGTGGCTCCTAGTGAGAGCGAGCCGGTGTCGCCCATAAAAAGGGAGGCGGGGTGGACGTTGAACCAGAGAAAGCCGAAGAGTGCGCCAACGAGGGTGAAGCAAAATCTACCAACGAAGATTTGCCCTTGCAACATCGCGATCCCGCCGTAGGTGATGAAGGCGGTCGCGGCGATGAGACCGGCTAAGCCATCTAGCCCATCCGTGAAGTTGATTGCGTTGGAGCCGCCAATAATGATGAATGCGGCTACGGGAACGTACCAAGCCCCAAGTTCTAGTGTAACTTGTACGCCGGGGATAATTAATTCGGGAACATCAAGAATATATTTCAACACGGCTGCTGTTAGAAGAGCCAAAATAACTTGAATGGCGAATTTTGTTCGGGCGCGCATTCCGTCTCCGCGTCTTTTGCCGCGAACGCCTTCCCAATCGTCTAATGCGCCGAGCAGGGCGTAGGCAAACATCACGATGACGGGGACGAGGATTGAGCGTCCGGTATTCTCCATCCCGATAATGGAGACGGCATTTAGCATGACGGTAATTAAGGCGACGGGGAGGATGAACATTACGCCGCCCATCGTGGGTGTTCCCATTTTGACTTGGTGAAAACCGGGTTCGTCTACGCGGATGATTTTACCGATTTCGAAATGTCGCAAAACGCGTAGTAGCGGCGTTCCCCAAATTACGGTCATCATAAAACTGAGACCGGCGAGGCTCAAGGCAAGAGACATTGATTTCATTGTTCTGCCTCCAATGCCGCTGTGATGCGATCCATGCGTAAGCCGCGTGAACCTTTGATGAGGAGGCTATCCTGCGGAGTTAGGTTTTCTTTTAACCACTCAACGAGGGGTTCTTCTTCATCAAATTCCAAAATGGCGTTGGCGGGCATCCCCGCATTACGAGCAGATTTGGCAATGATATGCGCTCGTTTACCGAAGGTGAGCAAAATATCGGCAACTTCGGCGGTGCGTAAGCCAATCATTTCGTGGCTTTGGCGTTCGTATTGTCCAAGTTCGAGCATGTCGCCTAGCACGGCAATATGTTGTTTCCCGTCCATTTCTTCAAGGAGGTTTAACGCGGCTAAGGTGGAGGCGGGTGAGGCGTTATAGGTGTCGTCTAAAATTAATGCGCCGCATTTGCTCCGAACTGCAACGAGGCGGAGTTGAGCGTGTCCTGCTTGAAGACCTTTGATGATTTCTTGCCAATTTAGCCCTTCGATGAGGCAAACTGCTGTGGCGCGCAATGCGGTGTGGACGGAATGTCTTCCGATGAGCGGGAGGTGAATATGCAAGGTTTCATGTTGATAATGCAAACGAAAACGAATGCCGTCTAAACCGAGTCCTTCAACTTTGTCTGCCCAAAGATCCGCTTCGGGGCTGAGACCGTAGAAGAAGACACGGGCTTGGGTCATCTTTGCCATTTCTCGCACCCGAATATCATCATAGTTCAGAATAGCGACGCCTTCGGGGGCGGGGGGGAGAGCTTGCACCAATTCCGCTTTGCCGCGGGCGATGGCTTCTTGTGAACCGGCTCGTTCGGCGTGAACTGTGCCGATATTGGTGACAACGCCAATTTGCGGTTTGGCAATTTGGCAGAGAAAATCAATTTCGCCGGGGACGTAAAATCCCATCTCGAGGACGGCGATTTCGTGGTCGGAGCGTAATCCTAAGATGGTGAGGGGGAGACCGATTTCGTTGTTAAGATTGCCAAAGTTTTTCAGGGTACGGAATCGGCTTTGGAGGGCTTGGGCGGTTAATTCCTTCGTTGTTGACTTCCCAACACTGCCTGTGATGCCGACCACGCGCAAGTCAAGTTTGTTTCGCCAGAAACGAGCGATTTCTTGCAGAGCGGTGAGGGTGTTTTCTACGAGCAGGCAGAGGGGAGCATCCAGTCCATCCAAATCAGTTTGAGAAAGTTTTTTTCGTAAATCGAGGGTCTTAAAATCACCTAAAACTTCATGTTGAATTAAAGCAAAAGAGGCTCCGCGTGAAAAAGCATCGCCGACAAAATCGTGCCCGTCTACCTTTTCGCCGGGGATGGCGATGAAGAGCGCACCCGCTTCCACCTGACGCGAATCAATCGCCGCATGGGGAATGGCGGCGGTTGTCTGCGAGGGGCAGGGTTGGTTGAGAGCTTCGAGAAGGTCGGCGAGTTTTAACACGATTTGTCCTGTTTTATTGTTGCTCTGCGGCATATTGCATCCGAATAAAATCGGGCGGGACATTTAATATACGTACGCTTTCCTCTGCTACTTCGGCAAAAACGGGAGCGGCGGTTTTGGATGCCCAAACCGAGACACTGGGTTTTTCGAGCCAAACATAAATCATAAATTGGGGGTCATCTACCGGTCCCCAACCGATGAAAGAGGCGTTTGTTTCGTCTTTTGAGTACCAGCCGTATTCGGTTGGGATTTGGGCGGTGCCGGTTTTTCCTGCTAAACGATAGCCCGGAATGGTTGCCAGAGAATCTTCGCCGGTAATTGAGTTAGCGAGCATTTCGCTGAGGGTATACGCCGTTTCTTTTGAAATGGGTCTCCCCGCGTTTTGGGGTGGGAAATCATATTGTTTGCTATCACGCACCATCCCATAAAGGATATGCGGCGTGACCATATTGCCGTCGTTGGCGATTGCGGAGGCTGCCATCATCATTTGGATGGGTGTCGCGGTGACACCTTGACCGAAAGAGTTTGTAGCGAGATCAACTGGATACCAATCGGAATCGCCCGGGACCTTGAGCCTGCCGCCTGCTTCCCCGCTTAAGTCGATCCCGGTCGGATGCCCGATCCCAAATGCGGACATATACTCGTAGAAATTCTCTGGTCCCATCTCCACCGCGATTCGCGCCAAGCAGATGTTTAACGAATGACGGAGACACCCTGTCATATCTTGGACGCCCCACGCTTTTTCATCCCAGTTTTTGATGACTGCGCCGCCTACAGGGAACGAACCTGTGTCGGTATAACTAGTGTCCGGGGTAACTACGCCCATATCTAATGCGGCTGCCATGGTTAAGATTTTCATCACTGAGCCGGGTTCGTAGGGCATATTGATAGCGCGGTTATATTCGCTGGCATTATCAAAAACCAGTTCATAATCCGAGTAATTTTCAAGGTTCAAACGCGGCGTGGATGCCATCGCGAGAATTTCGCCGTTTTGCGGATCCATGACGATGATGCTTCCGGATTCTGCGCCGTAGGTGTAGAGAGATTCATCGAGGATTTCTTCAACGGAGGCTTGCAATTCTCTGTCGAGGGTGAGTATGAGCGTTGTTCCGTCCGGGACTTGGGGAATCTCCTCAACGCGATTTGGGTCTGCCGGAATCCAAACCTGCACAGGGACACCAGCGAGAAGGTCGTTATATTTTTCTTCGACCCCAAAATAGCCGCGCCCCGCACGATTGACAAATCCGATTATATTTGCGGCGATGGTTTCTTCGGGATAGCTACGGGCGAGATGTTCTCTGAAACTTAATCCCGCGAGACTATCGTAAGCATTAGGGTCGTTTTCAATATCATTTTTGATTCGTTCTAACTCGGCAATTTCTCCGGCTGGAACATAATCGCTTAAGCTCAGGTAAACTTGTTCTTCGTTGGCGTTGTTGATTGAATCGAGAATGTTGACATAATCCAAACCGAGAACGGTGGAGAGAATGGTGGCAATGCTTTGGGCACTTTCAACATCATCTAATGTCACGCCGACTTCGTAGACGCTTTGGTTTCCTGCGAGCAGTTTGCCATTGCGATCATAAATCTCACCCCGCGCGGGGTAGACGTTTTCGATCCAGCCTTTGTAACGGTTGGTTTGGTCGCGGAAATCGGCAGCTTCAACGCTGGTTTGGATGCGTACCATCTGCACGATGATGAGGATGCCAATCACCGCAAAGATACTTGCTAAGGAGAGCGAACGCCATGCAAATTCTTTTCTCATTGCGATGCCCCTCGTGTTCTTGCATCAAACCATTCGAAAAGTGATTGAGTGTATTCGGTTGGTAAGAGAGATGAACTGGTGCTGGAGGGAATGCTCCTCGTTAGATTAACAGGGTTTATTCCTTCGTAACCGGGGACAACTATATAGTGAGTTTCTTCCGCTGCGGCGGGATGAAATCCCAGAACATCACTGCGCGCATTTACCGCACGGTAGGAGAGCAAACGGGCTAATTCCGTTTTGAGATTTGCATTTTCTTCTTTGGTGGAGCTACTCTCTCTCTCAAGGGATTGAATTTCTCGCCCGACAAGGGTGGCTTGCGAAGCAACACTAAGGTAGAGTGCGGCGATCATCATTGTTCCCACAATGGCAAGCAGAACCGCGCCGACTCTTTGTCTGCGGGTTCTCCATGGAGCTTGTCGGATTATGCGGGTGATTTTCATGATTATTCAGAAAGTTTCTCGACTATTCTTAATTTTGCACTACGCGCTCGTGGGTTTTTTGCTATTTCTTCATCGCTGGGGCGGATTGGTTTGCGAGCGATTTCTTTGATACTGGCTTTATGGTTGCAGGTGCAAACCGGCTGACGAGGGGGGCAAATACAGTTTTTGCTTTCACGGCGAAAATATTGTTTCACTAATCTATCTTCTAGCGAGTGGAAGGAGATGATGGCAAGTCTCCCGCCGGGGGCGAGGGCATTGGTTGCTTGCGGGAGAATGCTTTCTATGGAGCCTAGTTCGTCGTTAACGGCAATGCGGAGGGCTTGAAATGTTCGGGTGGCGGGATGAACGCGCTTTCCTTTACGAGGAATAACTGTTGATATAAGGGAAGCAAGCTCAAATGTCGTGCGAATCGGTCGATCCCGTATGATGGCTTTGGCTATTCGCCTTGAGGCACGTTCTTCACCATAGCGGAAGATTATTTCTGCCAGTTCTGCTTCGCTGTAGGTGTTGATGATGTCGGCTGCGCTTTCTGCTATTTTGGGGCTAAAGCGCATATCGAGGGGAGCATCTTCTCGAAAGGAGAAGCCGCGCTCGGCGGTGTCAAATTGCATGGAGGATACGCCCAAATCAAGAACGATGCCGTTGACCAAATGCCATTGGATCTCTTGGAGAGTTTCGCTCAGTGTTGTATAAGATCGTTGCAAAAGAAGGATGCGCTGCTCGTGAGGAGCCAAGGTCTCACGAGCGAGCGCAAGGGCTTGCGGGTCTAGATCGAAGCCCAGCAACTTTCCTTCTGGTTGGGATGCTTGCAGAATGCCGAGGGCGTGTCCGCCTGCTCCCAATGTGCAATCAACGTAGTAGCCTTTATTTTTCGGCTGCAACGCTTGAATGATCTCGTGGTAAAGTACGGGTTGGTGCGCCGCGCTCATCTCAGTTTCCTGAGAGGTTGAGGGCGGAAAATCGCTCTACATTGGCTTCTGCGTCTTCTAGGGAGGTCATTTGTGCTTCCCAAAGGGAGGGGAGCCAGATTTCAAAATATTCCCCTTGCCCGGCAACGGTGGTTTCTGTTTCAATTTGGGCAAATTGACGTAAATCCGGGGCGAGATTGATGCGCCCAACTTTGTCGGGAGTGATAGAATAGGCGTTAGCGAAAAAGAGACGACGTAGTTCTCGTGTAGCGGGGTCAGCTAGGTTCATAGCGTTGATGCGTTGGTAGACGGTTTCAAAATAATCCATCGTCATCACCATCAGACAGCGGTCAAAACCACGCGTAACAAAGCCACCTTCTGCGAGGTCATCGCGGAAGCGGGCGGGGACGATAATCCGTCCTTTTGCATCAAGTGAGTGTTGGTATTGACCAAGAAACATTTGTTCTATTCTCTCTTTAACAGGTAAACGCCGGAAGACCGGCGTTTTGGGGGGAAGCGGATATTCCTCCACTTCATACCACTTTCCTCCACATTCTACAGTATTCATTCCTAAAAGGCAAGTAGTACTCAGGTTTTTTCCTCTTTAATATGTTTATGCAACGGTTTTCATTTCAGCTTGCATAAGAAAAAGTCGAAGCGTTTTCGCTTCGACTTTTTTTGTAACAATTTGTTCAAGCAGTTATAAAATGCTATGGACCGCAACGGAAATTCTCCATCGCCTCATTAAAGAGTTTTTGGGCAATTTCTTCGCTGGGAGCGTAAACTTTCCAGCCGAAGGCGCGGTCTCCGCAAATCCATGCGGCAGCTCCGCCGGAGGGGAGGACTTCGGTGGCAGTGGTGTTTAGGGCTGTGTAAAATGTGGTTAGGTTGCCGAGCAGGTTCACGTCAAGGGTGCCGCGGCGGGTGTCCAAGCCATCCTCCATAACGAGATCAAGCATGAACTGCGGATCGTCCGTCCCATAATTAAGTTGCCAGACGATCATGGTGAAAAGGTCGGGACGGTAGGATGCGAGCATCCCCTCGCTATAGGAACTGGGATTCTCTTTTGGACGCGCATCAAAGAGAGCGATGTCGGGCGGGTGTCCGATGCAGAATTGATATTCGCAAAAGAGACCTTTGAGGAGCGGAGTGCGCGGCGTGACGGTGGGATAAGGGGTATAGGTCGGTTGGGCGGTTGCTTGCGGGAGGGCGGCTAGAGTCCCCGCGACTGCTGCGCCAATATCGCTGTTGTTTTGTTTCGGTTTGCACGCGCCTAATGTTAAAAGAAGGAGGAGGGAGAAAAGAAGTGTTTTTTTTCGCATAAATCAATTATACCCTTTGTATAACAAAGCTCTCGCAGGTTTTGAAAAACTTACGGAAGCGTGAAAATAGGAGATTTTATTTTTAGCCTATGGTAGGAATAAAGAAGCAATGCAATTGTAGACGAAAACAGTTATTTAGTCAGAATCTTTCGAGTTTGTAAGGAATAACTTGGGTATATTTTGTTTTTTTATAAATTTGACAAATAAGATGGTTCTAGGTATATTACATCAACCCACCCCCTATGGGGGGGCTAAGGATAAGAAGATGAAACATGAAAAAGCATTACAACGATTAAAAACAACCGAGGGTCACCTACGTGGGATTATTCGCATGGTGGAAGAAGATGCTTATTGCATTGACGTAATCCGCCAAATCCAAGCTGTAGAAGCCGCGTTGAATAAAATCAGCGGAATTATTCTCGAGGATCACTTGAATACCTGTGTCATCACCGCTATTCGCGGCGAGGAGCAGGGTGAACGCGAACGCGTGTTGAAGGAAATTCAAGAGGTCTTCGAGACGGCGACTAAAGTCTGATGGATAGTTGCGGATGTTCACTCCCGAAAGAAAATATCCATAGCGGAATCAAGCTAAACATCACAAGCGTAGCGGAGGCTTGTCCGACAAATGGCGTAGTTGGTAAGAATGTGGATATGCAAATTGTCAAGGCGATGTTATCCGTCCCATTAAATATCTTAACGGCAGAATCCTATCGTT
>JAOZOM010000243.1 GCA_029933275.1 Anaerolineales bacterium
GGGAGATTAAAGAAAGTTTGTTTTGGCATAGAATATGACTTCTAGGTCATGTGACCAATAGGTCATATTATATACTTGAAAAAAATCTTGTCAAGGATAAGGTACCGGAACGCGCGTGACCTTCACTTGCTGAGGCTTCGAGGAGCATGAGTCTATCTCAAGCAAAAATCCAGGTGAATTTATATTGTCTTTTGCGCGTTAAGTTTTCTCATCCATAGCTCAGGTTATGAAGCATAACTGGTAGTAAAATGAACCTATGGTCTTTGTTTGCAGACTTCACCTTTATTCATTACAAGGGCTCAATACCCCGCCGCTTGCGGCGTAAGTACTAGACATTTTTAAATAGATACCCCGTCCGCTTGCGGTGGGGTAATTTATTAAAGGATTTTTTTATGGAAAACGAATTACCCGAAATTGGTTACCTTTATCATTATCCCCGCTTAGATCGGAAAACTGAAAATTTTCGCCTTGATATTTTTGTTTCTTCTACGCCAACCGAAAAACACTTTGACGTGCAACACGCTTATTTCTTTGTCAAAAAAGAAAAAGGGGCAATGGAAAAACTAATCGTTATTCATCCATGGACCTATAAAAAAAATGAGCAGGTTTGTGCGGGTGTCGTCATCATGGAGGATCGAAATAAAGAGAAAAAAGAAGCCTTTAGTTTTGGTGGCGAATTAAGTATCGAAACACGAAAGGCGCAGAGTATCTGTGTTCTCACCTCCCCTGCTCCCATTCTGAATATCAGCGATGCAACACCTACTCAAAAATTCTTCATTGAAGAACTTGAAATCCTCTTTGCAGAACGACGCGCCGCTTTTCAAAATCATCTTGTTTTTGAGAGAAAATTCAGTAATGCAGACCCGCTCCATCTTTATCTTGCTTCCTTGAAAGCCCTCATTCAAAAATTTGAAGAGATGCCGCATAAAGACAGCCAATATCGTCATTTTTTGCATTTTCTTCATGAAGAGAAATATCGCCTTTATGAAGCGCGCATCTCCGTAGACCTTGCCCCAACATTGGATGAGATTTTTGTGATAAGTCAATAAACTGAGCAAAGCTTAAAACAACACTAGAGATTATAAAAAAGACCATCACGTTTTCTGTGGTGGTCTTTTTTTTTAGATGTGTACTAGAAATTTTATTTCGCTAACGCCTTGTCAAAAAACGCGACCATTTGCTTTGTGTATTCTTTGGGATAAACAAACATCGCCTCGACGTGGTGTGTGCCTTCGATAATTCACAATTCTGCATTATTTCCGGCTATATCGTGGAGTATATACGCGGAGGAGATGTTCTCAGAATTTTCTTTGGCGAGATTTTTTGGGCTTAGAGCGGTAGCCAAGTGCCAATGCCCATTTCGACCGCGCGCTTGTAAAGAGTCGGAGCAACCGCCATATCGTCCAAAGCGAGACCAAGATTACACGCGATCGTTCGTTCTGTATCAGATTCGCGTCCGGCTTTTTTACCGGCAACCAGCTCACCTAAATCGGCGTGCAGGGGCGGTACATCCTGAAAATAACCCACGCTCTGATAATACTTGAACTGATTCAAATCATCGGTGCAGAATTTATTCGCTTCTTTCATTGCATCCGGCTCCCAATAAGAATCAAAATCGACCAGTGAGGCAAACGCGCCCTCTTTGAGCCATCCGGCTTTGATAGTTTTATGGGGAACTTTGAGAATGGGACCGGCGGTGACGACCAAATCAAGTCCCTGAACGGCTTCTTGAGGGGTAGACACGACAGTAACTTTTAGCCCCAGTTTAGCGACTTTTTCGGTGTAAATAGAGAGCGATTTTTCAGAAGTATCGTAGGCAAAAACTTCTTTGATGGGGAAATTGACGTTGAGAGCCTCGGTATTCGTAAATCCTTGTACGCCACAGCCGAGAACCCCTAAAGTAGCGGATTCGGGTCTCGCCAAGCGTTTCGCAGAAACAGCTGAAGCCGCGGCGGTGCGCATGGCGGTAATCCATTCGCAATCCATCACGGCGAGGGGGATGCCGGTTTCGGGGTCGTTCAAAATCAGCAAACCGGTGATATATGGCAATCCCTTCTTTGCGTTATCGGGGAACCCGCTGACCCATTTGATGCCCGCTGAGCCGAGCGCGGGGATATAGGCAGGCATGGCGTGGATAAAATTATCTCCGCCGCCGGGGTGGATGCCGGGTTTTGGGGGCATTTCGATGCGTCCGTGCCCTTTTTCTTTAAACGCGACTTCGAGCAGATCAATTACATCTGCCATTTTTAAGCCAACAGAGACTACATCGGCTTGGGAGAGATAGAGAATTTTGTTTTCGGTCATTTTTTTACTCCTTTATAGGCTCACGCAGAGACGCAAAGACGCTAAGAAAAACAAAAACTTTGCGACTCTGCGTTTTTGCGTGAGAAAGTATTATAAATTTTGTTCATAGCCTTCATCAACAGGCAAATCTTTTCTTCTTGCCATTTTACTCGCTAATTGATCACATCTTTCGTTATCCATATTTCCAGCGTGCCCTTTAACCCACTTAAATTCGACATTATGTTTTTCGTAGAGAGGTAATAAAATTGCCCATAAATCGTGATTTGTTCTAATACCTCCCTCTTTTGTTTTCCAATTATTTGCTCGCCATTTTTTTGCCCAGCCTTTTTCTATCGCGTTGACTACATATTGAGAATCGCTGAATAGGATGATGTCACTTTTGTCTTTGAGAGATTCTAAGCCTTTGATGCAGGCTAATAACTCCATTCGATTATTAGTTGTTAGTCGAAATCCGCCTGATAATTCTTTTCTCTGGTCTTTATGGCGTAAAACGACACCATAGCCACCGGGACCGGGATTAGTAATCGCACCACCGTCGGTGTGGATTAATACTTTTCCTTCGGCGAGCAGTTCTTTTAGATTTTCTACGTCTTTAGAAGCGGGCAAGTCTCCGACTAACTTTAGCAAATCAGCAGGGAGTTTTTCAGGGTTAAATTTCTTTAGCCATTCTTGGGCTTCTTCTTTTGTA
>JAOZOM010000244.1 GCA_029933275.1 Anaerolineales bacterium
CTGGCTTCGATCAAGTCGGTCAGGCGACGGTTATATCCCGTTCGTTCCCATGTTTTTAGTAACTCTTCAGTAACTGCTTCGAGCGTCCGAATATCTGCGGCAGAAAAAGCATTTTTCTCTTTGGAGCCGAGCAGCAAAACACCCTTTAAATGTCCATGATAAATAAGAGGCAGGGCAATCTCGGCGCGGTTTTTCGCTTCTTGTATACTAATATAATCTTTGTCTTTGGTTGTATCGTTCACCATCTGCGTCTTGCGGACGCGAGCCGCCCGCCCCATAATCCCCACATCTATGCTCTGTTTATATCCGGTCGGAACTCCCGCACTCATCTCACCCGCAGAGGCTAAGATGGAGAGTTCGCGATTTTCAATATCATATAAGGAGATAACCGCAATGCTTGCGCGGAAATATTTTTGAATACTATTTACAACAAGTTGCGCGGCAACAGGGTCGTCCAGTTGGTCGTCAAGTTGCGTCCGTAGACTCCTAAGAATTTCAAAGCGTTTTGCACGCGCTCTCTCTTTGGCAAGTTCATTGGATAGGCTTTGTATTTTCTCCGCTTGCCACTCAGAGAAAGGAATACCGTCTTTTTCTTGAGGAAATAGATATTTTGAAAAGTTTTCGAGCGCACTTTTCTTCTCTATATTATTTTGCTCAACAGAGGGATTACGGATTAAGTCATAGATAATTAGGTGCAACTTCATCACGATAAAGAGAGAGAAAACCCCAAGCACAAGAGAGAAAGCAAAAACAAGATCATTATTCCTGTAATTAGGCGGTGTACTACTTTGCAGGAGGTATGAAAAGAGCAGGAGAATGGTTATGTTTGCCAAAGTAAAAATTGGGAAAACGATGGAGCCAAGCATTCCTTTTTCCGGGAGACGAAGTTTTTTAAAGGGAATCAAGTCCGGGATCAAGAGCGCAAAGAAGACCAAGATTGAGGGGATGAGAATGCTGATCTCAGGTCTCCAGCTAAAAAGGAGAAACCATCCAATCCACGGAATCGCCAATAATTTGAAAAGAGCCTGAGAGTAAGATTTTTTAGCCCCAAAAAGCAAAAAAAGTCCAATCGCAGCCGTCCCCAAGAAAAAAGCGGAAAAGAGAGCGGCAAATCTTTCCGCTCGTTGATAAAAAGGAAGAGTTAAGAAATTTCCCAAAAAGAGGACACCAATCAACATATTTGCGATAATCATCACGTCTTTGAAGGCATCTCTTTTTTGATACTTTCCCCAAGCGGACAAGATATAAACTATTCCCAAAGAAATCAAGAGAGTTGCTTCAAGAAAGAGGGATGCTCGCATATATAAAAAACCGAGCAAAGCGAGAGAAGAGAGGGAAAGCAAGGTGACCAGTTTTTCCCGCCTAAGAGTGTGGTCGTAAAAAATTAATGCCAAATTGAGATAGCCGCTAAGAAAAAAGAAGATAGATAAGGCAACTATAAAAATTGGAGAATCGCCCCTTAGCAATATTTCTTGTCGCTGTGGAACAAGAAGAAAGCTCTGTGCGCTAATCGCAAAAATACTTGCGAATAAGAATTTTGAGAGGTGCGCTTTCATTGGTTACCGAGATGAATACCTTTTTTATCGTTGAATGATGTTAGATTTTAACAAGATGATACTTTTGCTAAAGAAACACTTTTCTTAACGTCTCGTTATGGTGAAATTAACGCTTATTTGGGTCTTGCTCGGCTTGAGCTACTGGTCTCTTGCTTGTTTTTATTTTCGGTGGAGCGGTGACTTTCGCAACCATAGACCCGATAAACGCAAAAGCCAATCCGACAAAGCGATATACTTCAGGCAAGGGAATGAAGAGAACGATGATGCCCAGCGTACTAATCAGTTTTGCGATTTTATACACCTTCTGACGATCATCGGTTGAACTCTTCTTTTTTTGAGAAAGGGTTGATAAAGCCGGATTTTTTATTCGAGTCGAAAATCTTCTCTGTAAAATAGATGACTTCTCAAAAGGAGAAGATACATTATCGTCAAACACATCGCGCATATTCATCTTTCGCAGAAATACCGCCGCAAAAAACAAGAACATAGTAAAAATAATAAACGCAGTGATTAAGGTGTTTTCGCTCATATAATTTCTCCAGTTTAGGTAAGTGCTAGAATTATAACCCCTTATCAACTTCCTCGAAAATTAAACTAAAAACGCCATCCTTTATCTCTATCTCGTGAGAAAACTCATTCTTTCGTATGAGAAAACTCACTCGACACCCTCTTCCAAAATGAGGTAGAATATGCCCGTTCGCTTAATCAATCATCCTATTAAAGAGGAGAAACTATGTCTCACATTATCACCAGTTTATGCCTGCGCGATAGCGGCTGTGTAGAAGTCTGCCCCGTCGAATGCATCGTCCCCGGCACCCCACAAGAAGAACATCCGTGGTTCTATATTGACCCCGACACCTGCATTGATTGTGGCGCCTGTGTCCCCGAATGCCCTTACGCTGCAATTTTCCCCGAAGACGAAGTTCCTGATGCCTACGTTGCAGAAGGCGGAGAATTCATCGCTCGTCTCGGCCTCACCGGTCACTACGAGAATACCGATCACCACGGCAACCCCGTTGTTTTGGAATGCACCAAAAAACTCGAAGCTGGCGAAGAAGTTGACCTCACCGAAGATATTCAAGCCAACTACGACTACTTCGAAAGCGGTCCCGGCTACGAATAAACCTTCCCAGAAATGCAGAGAGCCTTTCACAATGAAAGGCTCTTTTTATTTAACTTGGATGAACTACGCCGCCATCCACCAATCCTGCTCCTCGAGATAACCCAAATCATTCAACTTTTGGCGGATAAGTTGCCGAGCCGCGCGTGACCCGACACTTGCCAGCAGCACAGGAGCCTGATACTGACTCCAACATTCCATCAACCCCTTCGCGGCAATAATCGGTTTTCCACGCAAACTACGCCCAATCTTCTCCTCATTCACATCCACAAACGCGACGATATTCACCTCCTGCCGCTCAAGCTGTTT
>JAOZOM010000245.1 GCA_029933275.1 Anaerolineales bacterium
AGATAACCTAAAACAATGCCCTTGTGCCTTTTGGTATGCAAAATGGTAAACAAAATTCAAATCCCGGCGCCCCGACTGACAATAGCTCTCTGACACTACTTCATGTAGTTTCAGAGAGTTTTTTGCTCTTTGGGGTGTTTTTTCTTGGGCGGATGAGTATCCTTACTTTGATGATGAACGTACGGTGGAAAAAACAAAAAAAGTTATTTTTCCAACAGTGCAATTTCCCATGTTAACGCGTCTATACTAATTTTGGTGCTGTTTCCGGGCCAATAGAGATGGGTAATATAGCTGGAGCCGCGTAGAGTGGAGGGATTCCGTCCTTCGGTGACGATGATATGGTCGGGGGTGTAATGAGCGAAATAATGATCGCGGTTGGTTTCCATCCGCCCAAGTGTGGGATCCATCGCTGCCCAACCAACGCCGGGCAAGTAAAGGTCAAGCCAGGCGTGTTGGGTATAGGCGATGTCGCTTGTTTTCTCATCCAGATAAAGAATCCCCTCGAAGTAGCGGGCAGGGATTCCATCCGCACGACTGAGAGCGATTAATAATGATGCGTATTCGGTGCAATCGGAGCCCATAAATCCCAGCGTAGCTTGCGCGCCCCAGTCGTTGCGATTATGCGTGTAGTGAAGATTATCCCCTACATAGTCGTAGAAGGCGCGTGCTTGCTCGCAAATTGTCCCGTTTGGGGATAGATTTTTTGCGATTTTGACAATCTGCGGATTTGCGGATTCGATATGAAGCTCAGGAGAGATATATCCGTCAATCAATTCTCCTTCACAATTGGAGAGATCGTAGAAAATTTCGTTGACTGCGATTTCGTATTCAATTTCTACTTTGATGGTGGTGTTCGGCGGGTGATTGGCAAAATTAAACTCTGCATATTCGTTGCCGTATTCGTCTGTGAGCAACGTGTAGTTATCGGGGCTGATTTTTCTTGAGCGTACTTCTTGATAAGGGGAAATACTCTGAATTAATGCCACCCAGAGATTTTGTTGGTCGGGAGTCTTTTTCCCGTGATTGACCAAAGAGATTTCTTCTTTTATATGGTAGGTGCGTGTTAATGGCGTTTTTGGCGCGGGCGAATTGATGCTTGTTTTCGGCGCGCAGGATGAGAGAAATAAGATGAAGGCGATGAGTGGGAAAAGATGTTTTTTAGGCATAGAAAAATAAAGCTAAGATTAGCACGCGGATTATCTACAAAACCCGCGTGCTATCTTTTAAAATCTATGGTAGAGACGTGCAAGACGAAAACGCAAAAAATCTAGCAATTTATCTCTTCACGTGTAATTTTGATATTTCTTTTCTTCAACTCAGCAATAAATTTCTCTACGGGAATATCGCGCGTTGGCGAAAGTAAACCACGCTGTTTAATATCTCCACGCAAAACCATTTGTGCGCCGATGCTGGCGGTATAGCCGACCGTGCGTTGCATCGCGAGAAGCCCTGTTTCTAAATCGCGACGGTCAATCATTTGGTAGATGATGCGTTTGCATTTCCCGTCTTTTAGCCCGCGTACATCAATGCGGATGCCCGCCACATCGCGTTCATTGGGCGCGTAGTGAATTTGTGGCTCAATCAGGTCATGCACAAATTCGCGTGGCGAAATTTCCTGCCCATTCACTAGAATCGGCTCTTCCTTTAAGAATCCCAAATCAACCATTTTCTTCCAGAAGGCGGCATGACCGAGCCAGCGCAAGGAATAACGTCCCGTGCTGATAGTGGTGTCGGTGATACCAAAAATATCTAAATACTTGACCGCATCGCCGTTGTAGTAGGCTTCCATCTCGCCGAGCGTGTCGATGGTTATTTTGTGCATATTTTCGGGAGAAAACATCTCGCTGGGCGTGAGATTGATAATTTTCCCGTTTTTCAGCATTTTCGCGGGACGCTGATACGCGCTGAGAACGCCTGCAAATGTCCACGAAACTTTGTAATTAATTGGGTTATCTGCCGCGGCAGGTTCGGGGACACCTGTCCCGTAGGCGTGGAGTTCGTGAACTTCGTCCAAGTCGCGGATGGCTTGTCCGGCGAGAACCAGATCAATGCCGGGGTCGAGACCACATTCGGGCAGAATCGTGATTCCTTTCGCCTCAGCAAGCTGACCCACGTGTGCATACTCTGGCAGGGCGTAGGAGGTTTCGATGAAGTGAATCCCGTTTTCGATGGCGAGATTTAGGATATCCATCCGAAATCCTTGTGGAAGGAGGACGATAACCGCATCCACTTTTTTCATTTGGATGGATAAAGCGGAACGATCCCGGACATCTAGCTTGAGTGGCGTTATTTTGGCATTACCCAGTTGATTGACATATTTCCGCAAATCGTCAAAATTGGCATCTGCCGCGATAATTTGGCTAACTTCTGGACTATTGGCGAGGTCTTGGAGGGTGGCTTTGCCCTGCATCCCGACTCCGAGTAGTAGAATTTTCATTTTTTCTCCTATTTTTTTTGGTTTAAAAAAGCTGATTTGGTTATACTCTTGCTTTGGTTTTTCTGCAAGATAAATCATTTTTTTATGTAATTTTTACGGGTGAGCGTCTTATTGCTCTTGAAAAATTGAGGTCATTGTTCTATAATGCGTTATCCGTGTACAAAATTTCCTACTGATAGAACTACAATATAGTAAGAGGGAGTGTGTTGACCCGATGGTCATCACATCTTTATTTTGTGCAAATTATTTGAAAGAGGAGTAAGAAATGTCCCGTAAATTGTTTCCCGTGTTAGCTCTATTGATTGTATTGAGCATGGTACTCGCCGCTTGTGGTGCTCCGGCTCCCGAAGCCCCTGCCGCTGATGCCCCCGCCGCTGATGCCCCCGCCGCTGATGCCCCTGCCGCCGATGCTCCCACCGCTGCTGTTGCTCCCGGTGAGACTGATGGTCCTGCCCCTGCTGAGGGTGGCTCCACTTTAGCTACGGTTAAAGAACGTGGCTACGTAATCTGTGGTGGTAACTCCGGCGTTCCCGGTTTTG
>JAOZOM010000246.1 GCA_029933275.1 Anaerolineales bacterium
ATTTTTCTTTAATCTTCATTACGCCCCCCATTCACTTTTGCCACTTTAGAAAAATACCCAATATCCGCAAATTTGCCCCAAAATCGGTATCCCGATGATTGCTCAGTTCAATATCCACAGAGGGAATCCCCTTCACCGAAGATGCCCAATCAGTTAAATTGCCGCTGTATTCGCAACCTGTTTCAATAGGCGGATAAAGATATGGGCTAGAATTCGCCAACTTTTTTGCCAAATCTATCGAGGGGGCAAAGGGCGGCATCCCACCCGCGAAGATGCCCAATGCTGCGCTATGATAGCTGATAAGCGCGTCAAATTGATGTAAGTTAATGAAGTTGATTAAAGAAATCGTCTCAGGCTCAGAGGCAGGGAAAGCTCCCGCCGTGATGGGAAGATGATTCCAGCAACCCTCTCGATTCCAATTTTCTTTCCAATGGTAAGGAAAGTTATGGTTCAAATCCACACCGTTTTTATTGGCACGCCCCTCGTATCCATGCGAGATTGCATCACCATCAGGGTTGAGAGCGCGCAAAATATAGAGCGTCACATCGGCGGGAACCAGTTCGGGATGTGCGTTTAGCTCGGCAATCAACTCGTCGGCGAGGGCGATGGTATTCCACTCGTAGCCCCCATGAATTCCGGCGATAATTAGCCGCTCGCTGGCTCCAGTTCCAAATTTATGCACTTCTAAAGGTCGTCCTTCCACCGAAAAACCGATAATTAACAGGGAATCGCTCGTGTTCTGCACCAAATCTACGGCAGTGGGGGTTGTGCCAACGATGGCGGTGCTACGCGGGTTCGGGGTCACGGTTGGAAGTTGGTATACAGTTGGGGGGGCGGCGGGAGCGAGAGATGTTGGAGAAGCTGTAAAAGTCTCTTCAACGGAGGCAAGCACAGGTGGCGCACGAAACGGGTTTTTTATCCAAAAAAAAATGAGAACACCTATCAATCCGAGCAGGTTCAATCCCCAAATAATAATCAAAAAAGGCGGAAGTTTTTTGCCTTTCATTTTTGCGCCGCCCGCCGCAAAATGTTGATGGCGATATTTGGTGCCCAACGCAAAGCGTTTTTCGGATGCCCTCCGTAGCGTAAATCACGCGTTTTTTCTTCATCGGGCGTTAGCAAAACAAGTTCGGCTCGCTGCTCTTTTTCACCCGCGAAAAACGCCACGCCCAGCGCGGCATCTGCGCCATTTTCAGCTTTGAGTTTTTGTAATACAGGGAGCAGTTCTGCGGGGGCAAGTTTTTTTTCTTCACTTTTTAGGAGGGAAGGGCTGGCGGCTTTTTTTAGTTGACGGGCGAGGCGACCCTCTAATCCGGATTCGAGAGAAACGAGCTGCCAGCCGCGTTCTTCGACAGCCGCCAGCGCAACGCTCTCCAATTGATCTTGGTCGGTGCCAAAAACGATTTTGCCCAACCTTTGCCGAATCTCTTCTTCGACTTCGGCAAGCATTTCGTTGGCTTCAGCTTCTGTCTTTGCCTTTACCGCGAGGCGAATATCCACCACGCCCGCGTGCGCTGCCAAGCCAACAGTCGGGTTGCGGAGTTGCTCCAAATCGCCGATTTTTTCATCGAGTCGCCCCTCGCCAACCCCGGAAGTATGCAAAAGGCGGACTTTGATGATCTCATGCAAATTGTAGCGTTTTTGGAGGTAGGGGATAACGGCATTATGGAGGACGGTTTCCATCTCACGCGGGACACCGGGCAAAGATATTAGGGCGTTTCGCTCGGTTTCCACGATGAAACAGGGGGCAGTGCCAACGGGATTTTCGAGGGCAATTGCCCCTTGCGGAACATAAGCCTGTCGCTTTTGGTTTTCGCTGGGTTTGCGCCCGTAGAGGGAGACGCGTTTTTCGATCTGCGCCCAAAGTTCGGGGCGAAATTCCGTTTTTACGCCCATTGCGAGAGCAACAGCGTCGCGAGTCGGATCGTCTATGGTCGGTCCCAGCCCGCCGGTGGTGATAACAATTTCAGCGCGTTGCATCGATTCACGAATCGATTCGGCAATTCTTTCGGCGTTATCTCCGATGGTGATGGTGCGGTATAAATCCACACCAATATCGCGCAAATTTCGGGCGATATAGCGAGTATTGGTATCTACGATTTCACCGAGAAGAATCTCGGTTCCGATAGTAATAATTTCTGCTGCGGGCATAGGATGGGAAGGTTTAGAATTTTAGATGTTTGACGGTTAAGCCATTATTGATGAGTTCATTGAGGGCATCAATGCCCAAGCGGAGATGTTCTTCTACATAATCGGCAGTTACTTTTTTGTCACTTGCTGCGGTTTTTATTCCCGCCGAAATCATCGGGCGGTCTGAAACGAGGAGGAGTGCGCCAGTCGGGATTTGATTCGCAAAGCCGGTGATAAAGAGAGTCGCAGTTTCCATATCAATTGCCATGGCGCGGATTTTTGCTAAATAGACTTTGAATTCCGCATCATGCTCCCAAACGCGACGATTCGTGGAGTAGACCGTTCCCGTCCAATAATCCAATTCGTGGTTACGGATAGTTGTCGAGACTGCTTTCTGGAGATTAAATGCGGGCAAAGCTGGCACTTCGGGCGGGTAATAATCGTTCGATGTCCCCTCACCGCGAATTGCCGCAATGGGGAGGATAAAATCGCCAATGGCGGTTTTCTTTTTTAAGCCTCCGCATTTGCCAAGAAAAAGAGTCGCTTTGGGAGAAAGCGCACTGAGTAAATCCATGACAAGAGCGGCGTTGGGGCTACCAATCCCGAAGTTGATGAGGGTGATCCCGTTCGCCGTGACATTAGGCATCGGTTTTTCATGTCCGCGAATAGGGGCATGGTACCAATTAGAAAAAAGATGAAGATAATGCTCAAAATTGGTTAATAGGATATAGTCTGCAAAATCTTCTAAAGCCGTGCCTGTATAACGAGGCAGCCAATCTCGGACAATTTGGGTTTTGTTTTTCAAGGTCATAATTTATTCTCGTTGAGTGTTTTTTTCTTTCT
>JAOZOM010000247.1 GCA_029933275.1 Anaerolineales bacterium
AGTATCGGCTTCGTCCCATCGTAGAAAAACGGACAATGATCCGTGCCAATCGTCTGCATTTCGCCACGCTCGATTGCTTGCCAAAGTCGCTCATTATCGGATTTTTCTCGCATTGGCGGCGAGCAGACCCATTTCGCACCATCGGATTGACGCATATTGTCGATGGTGAAAAAGAGATATTGCGGACAAGTTTCGCCCATGATTTTGATCCCGCGCTCTCGCGAATACTTGAGCATATCCGCGCCAATCGCCGTATTCATGTGGACGATATAAAGCGGCGCGTCCGCGGCTTGAGCCATGCCTGCTACCCTTAAAATAGCTTCTCCTGCCCCCCAACTTGGACGCGTTAAAGCGTGCCATTCTGTAGACATATTGCCCGCCCTCAACGCATCCGCGACGAGAGTCTCGATCACGTCCCCATTCTCGGCGTGGAGCATGGTCAGCATCCCATTTTCAGCGGCAACTCGCAAAACCTTGAAAATATCACCATCCTGTAACCGTAAAACGCCATTATAAGCAGAGAAAACTTTCAGCGAAGTAATCCCCTCGTCTCGCAAAGAGGGGATTTCCTTCGCCACATCCTCATTAAAATGCACCATATTCATATGAAAAGAATAGTCAATCGCGGCTTTGTCATCTGCTTTGGCGTGCCAAGCATCTACACATTCTTTGAGAGAATCAAAATCTTGATTAATGAAATCAATCGCGGTAGTTGTCCCGCCAAACGCCGCGGCTTTATGACCGGTGTAATGATCATCGGATGAAACTGTCCCGAACATGGGCAGTTCAAAGTGCGTATGCGGGTCCACGCCGCCGGGCAGGATCAAGCGTCCAGTCGCGTCGATCCGCTCCGCGTTGGGGACATGCAAATCGCACCCGATTGCCACAATCTTCCCGTTTTCGATCAAAATATCCGCGTCGAAACTATCCGATGCCGTGATTAAGGTCCCGTTTTGAATGAGTAACATAATCCATCTCCGTAAATTTCACTAAAAGCTCTTTTGAGATTTTCTTCTGCAAGTGTACTGCATATTTTATCAAACGAAAGGGTATAATTTCCCCATGCCCTCCTCCGCTTGGATGACCCTCATCCTGATTCTCGTTACGACCATTTTGCTAGTCAGTAATCGGTTTCGCGCCGATTTAATTTCCCTTTTGGTGCTGGTTACGCTCGGATTAAGTGGCTTAGTCACGTTAAACGAGGCGTTGGTTGGATTTAGTAGTTCGGCAGTAATAACGCTCCTCGCCATCTCGATGATGACGGAGGGACTCCAACAAACGGGAATCAGTCACTGGCTCGGACAGCAGATGAAACGCCTCGCAGGCTCGGGGGAGGCGCGTCTCCTCGCCGTGATTATGCTGGCGGGCGGCTCATTATCCCTCTTTATGAATAATATCGCCGCGATGGGCGTTCTCCTTCCAGCGACAAAAGGCTTATCCCGCCAAAAGCAGATTCCCCTCTCCCGTTTGCTGATGCCGCTCTCTTTTGGCGTGATTGCGGGCGGGATGGCGACCATTTTCACTACCTCGAATTTGATTGTCAGTGATGCCCTACACGAGGCGGGATTTGCGACCTTGGGGATGCTTGATTTTTTCAAAATCGGCTTTCCTCTGTTAATTTTGACGATTCTCTATATACTCATCATCGGCAAAAAAATGCTTCCCGCTCACGAAAAGGATTCTCTGAGCGCAGATCCGCTTTATTCACAAGAGAATCTTCTCCAAGCCTATCACATGGCGGGGTCACTATGGCAAATTCGCGTCCGCTTTGGTTCGGCATTGGCGGGAATGAGTATCCGTGAAGGAAAATGGCGCACGGTTTTGCGCCTGAATATCCTCGGCATTACCCGCGATGGGAATTTTCTCTCCGCACTCGATTCTAATCTCATCATTTGCGAGGGAGATTTACTTCTTGCACAAGGCGAGCCATCTGAAGAAAAATTGCGTGATTACGGCGTAGAACTGTTGACAGAACCGCCCCAAATTACCGAAAATATCGATTTAGAGAATTCTTTTAGCGAAATTATCGTTGCGCCGCGCTCGGAATTTATCGGAAAAACTTTGCGGGAAATCCATTTTCGCGAGAGATTTAACTTAACGGTCATGTCACTTTGGCGAGCGGGAAAACCGCTTCATATGGGATTTGCGCCGCTCCCGCTCCGCGCCGGAGACGGGATGCTCGTGCAGGGCAGCCCCGCCAGTATGCAACTTTTGCGCCAAGAACGCGACTTTATCGTCCTCGAGGAAGACCCCAACGCGGCGATTCACCCGAAAAAAGCACCTATCGCCGCGGCAATTGGATTAATTACGCTAATTATCGCGGTTTGGGGCATTTTCCCGATTGCATTAGTCAGCATGGCAGGCGCGGTGGCGATGATTTTGACCGGTTGTATGAGCATGAATAATGCCTATCAAGCGATTGAGTGGAAGGCGATTTTTCTCATCGCCGGGATGTGGCCTCTTGGCACGGCAGTCCAGACCAGCGGGTTGAGCGATGCCATCGCATCTGCTTTGCTAAATATCTCCCATAGCGTCAGCCCACTGATTTTTGTTGCCATTCTCGTTTTTGTAACGATGGCTCTAACCAATATCATCGCCGGACAATCTGCCGCGCCGATTGTGCTCGCGCCGATTGGTTTGGTGGTTGCCAAAGCCACTCATAGCGATCCGCGCATGATTTTGATGGCAATCGGGTTGGGGTCATCTCTCGCATTTCTCTCCCCGCTGGGACATCCCGTTAATCTATTAGTGATGGGAGCTGGTGGCTATGCTTATAAAGATTTCGCACGCGTGGGCTGGTTGCTGACACTGATTTTAATTCCTGCGATTTTAGTAGGGCTGCATTTTTTGTGGGGATTGTAGGAACGTAACACACGTTATTTTGGCTTGCTTCCATTGGTCAACATATTTTAGAAAATAAGCTTATCCC
>JAOZOM010000046.1 GCA_029933275.1 Anaerolineales bacterium
GTTTTTCTTCGCGCTCTTCGCTTCTTCGCGGTGAAAAACAAAGTTTTACTGAGTTTTCAGAACTTCAACAACATAATCAATCTGCTCATTGCTCATTTCGGGATAAACGGGAATGGCTATTGTCTCCGCGCTGGCTTTCTCTGCGACCGGGAAATCGCCCTCTTTGTAGCCCAACGCTCTACACGGTTCTGCTAAATGCAAAGGTTGCGGATAGTAGACACTCGTCCCGATTTCGGCTTCTTTAAGGTGCGATTCTAGCTCATCTCGGTTGGGGATTTGTAAAATATAGAGGTGATAAACGTGTTTTCTGTCGGGGGCTTCGTAAGGGGTACGAAGATCTTCAATACCAGCTAATGCAGAACTATACGCGTGAGCCACTTTTCGCCGACCTTCGTTCCATTTATCCAAATAGGGCAATTTGACGCGCAAAATTGCGGCTTGGAGCGCGTCCAAACGGCTGTTATAGCCCAAAACTTCGGGAAAGTATTTTTTCTTCCAGCCATGCACGCGTAAGATGCGTAAATTCTCCGCTAGTTCGGGATTGTCCGTCACGACCATTCCGCCATCGCCATAACCACCCAAATTTTTGCTTGGGAAGAAACTCAAACAGCCAATATCGCCAATCCCGCCGGTTTTTCGTCCTTTATATTCCGCGCCAAAGGCTTGGGCATTATCTTCGATGATGCGTAAATCATGTTCGGCAGCAATCTCGACTAAAACATCCATATCCGCCGATTGTCCGTAAAGATGCACGGGAATAATCGCCTTCGTTTTTCCGCTTATTTTGGCGCGCACTTGCTCAGCGTCAATGCAGTAGGTTTTTTCGTCCACGTCCACAAAAACAGGGATTGCGCCAACGTGCAAAATCGCGCCAACTGTCGCAAAAAAAGAGTAGGCGGGCAAAATCACTTCGTCCCCCGCACGGATGTCGAGGGCGCGCAACGCAAGGATGAGCGCGTCTGTGCCGGAGGCTACGCCAATCCCGTGCGCCACGCCCAAATAATCCGCAACTTCTGCTTCAAGTGCGACAACTTCAGGTCCTAAAATAAAGTAGCCCGAATCCAAAACACGCTGAATAGCTGCGTCTATTTCAGGTTTAATTTCTTTGTATTGTGAAACTAAATCTAATAAGGGAACTTTCACTTTTCTTCTCCGATTGGCTGAATCACATCCTCTTTTTTCTGATATTGGATTCCGCACTCTGCACAGGTGACCTGCTCATTTGCGGATTCTCCTGTAAAGGGAAGTTTGACCCCGCACCGGCAGATCCACGCGTGGATTTGGGCTGGGTTGCCATAAACAAGCGCATACGCGGGGACATCTTTCGTCACCACCGCGCCCGCCCCAACGAAAGAATACGCTCCGAGCGTGGTTCCGCAAATGACGGTCGCATTTGCTCCAATTGTGACCCCGCGTTTAACGTGCGTAATCATATATTCGCCGCGCCGATTGACGTGACTGCGCGGATTAATCACATTCGTAAAGACCATCGAAGGACCGAGAAAAACATCATCTTCGAGAATCACGCCGGTATAAACCGAAACATTATTCTGAATTTTGACATTATTTCCAATTTCAACATCGTTGGCAACAAAAACATTCTGCCCGATATTACAGCCCTCGCCGATTTTCACTTTAGGCATGATATGGCAAAAATGCCAAATTTTGGTGTTTTTGCCGATTTCCGCGCCTTCATCTATGCAAGAGGAAGGGTGTGTATAAAAATTTGTCATGGTATTTTTTCTTTTTCATCCACAAAGATACACGAAGTAGCATAAAATTTTTCTCTCTTTTTCCAAGAACTCTGTGCGTTTTGTGTTCTTTGTAGTGAGTAAACGTCTATGCTCTCAGGAGCACTTTATCCAACTCTGCGGTGGTATCCAAAATCAAATCCGCATCGTATTTGCGAAGTTCTTTCTCCTCGCCAAATCCGCAAAGCACGCCGAGGGTTTGTGCGCCCGCGCGTTTTCCGGCGCGAATATCTACGGTGGTATCGCCAATCATTAAGCAATCTTCGGGTGCGACCTTCATCTTTTCAGCGGCGTAGAGAACGGGGTCGGGATAGGGTTTGCTATGCTCGGCGGTAAGTGCGGTGACGATTACATCGAAGTAGGGGGCGAGGTCATATTCTTCCAAAAATCGCATTGTTCCGGCTTCGTTACGCGCGGTGACAACAGCCATTGGATAATGTCCACGAAGGGCATCCAGCATTTCTTTGATTCCATCGATTAGGATGAAATGCTTTAACGGAGGGGGCTTTTGCCGCGTCAACCAATCCACAACGGAGGCAAGTTCATCGTCAAGTCCGAGCCTGTCCGGAAATCCGATAAGGGTATTGCCGGGGCTTTCGCTCCACATCACCAAACGGCGCGCCGCGTGATGGGCATCCCCATCCTTAAAAAGGAAAGAGACGGGGCGGAGATATTTCTCAAATTTGGCGACATATTGGTCGTCTGTGTCGCTGAGGGTACCGTCTACGTCGAAGCAGAGGGCTTGGATGCGTGGAATATTGAGACTCATTTTCACCTCTCATAGAATTTCTCTTGATTTTACTCTATCTTGATATGCTATACTTTTAGAGATGTCAAATAATGAGAACCGATCCCTGTTAGAACTGCTTTATCATGTGAGTAGCGAGGTTGCCACTGCCCTCGATTTGCGAACTGTTTTGCAACGCGTCCTTTATGCGGCGATTGATAACGTAGGCGGAGAGCGCGGCAGTATTGTCGTGATGGATGAGCTTGGTAAGCCGCTCGATTCGATTATTGTGCATGGCAAACGGATTCAGGGGGATACGACTCAGCAACTTCGCGTGACGGTGGAACGCGGCTTGGCTGGATGGGTGGCGCGCAATAGGAAGCCTGCTCTCGTCCCCGATACGAGCCGCGATAAACGCTGGCTACGTCGTCCGGACGATGCTGTTCAGAAAAGCGGTGCGAAATCGGCAATTTGTGTACCATTAATGGCGCGAGAAAAGATCGTGGGGGTAATGACGCTTGTCCACTCTCTGCCAAATGCTTTTGATCGCGGACATCTTGAGTTGATGCAAGCTATCGCCGACCAAACTGGAATTGCAATTTTGAACGCGCGTTTATATACAGAGAGCCAACGTCAGGCGCGTGTAATGACCGCTTTGGCGGAGGGCGCGGCAACCATCAATGCTTCACTCAAAATGGATGATGTCTTCCAGCGAATTTTGAATCAGACTATGCAGGCTTTGCAAGTAGAAACAGTTGCTCTTGCTTTGGAAGAAGAGAAGACAGGAGATTTCATCTTCCGTGCTGCAACCGGCAAAGAAGCGGGGAGCGTTTTAGGCAGACGTGTGGAAGTTGGCAAAGGGATAATTGAAAAAGTAGTCAGAGAAAGACGCGGGGTTGTAATTCCTGCGTTGCAAGAAGAAAATCCTTTCGCAAAACATAGCTTTTTCGACAAAATCGCTTCACAATCCATCGCAATCGCCCCCATCCAAGCACAAGGAAAAATTATCGGCGTGATGGAGGCGATTAATCCAATCTCAGGCGTTTTTGACCCCGATGCTTTATTAGTGATGACCGGTATAGGCAACTTAGCGGGAACAACAATTCAGAACGCACAACTTTTCGCTCAGGTTGAAGAAACCCAAAAGCGTTATTACGAACTTTTTAACGACAGCATAGATCCCATTTTTATTACCGATTGGGATGGAAGAATCATTGACGGGAATCGCAAAACGATCTCTCTAAGCAAATATGATGCAGATGCCCTCCTCGCGATGGGAATCGAAAAAACGCACGATGTTGATTGGGAAATTTTGGGCAAAGATTTTGAGTATTTACGCTACGACCAAAGCTATGAGTATGAAGCAAATTACTATGTAAAAGATGGTGCTCCTATCCCCGTAGAGGTCTATGTTCGCAGCATTTATTTTGGAAAAAAAGAAGCTATTCAGTGGCTTTTTCGCGATATTAGCGAGCGCAAAGCCCTCGATGTCCTGCGTAACGATATGACCTCCATGATCTACCACGATTTGCGCTCCCCCTTGGCTAACGTCATCTCCAGCTTAGAGATTTTAGATATCTTACTTGATGAAAAAGACGAATCTGTTCTCTCCGTACTGGAAATAGCGGGGAATTCCACCAATCGGATGCAACGCCTCATTGCCTCCTTGCTGGATATTAATCGTCTTGAAGCGGGACAAGAAATTATGACTCAAGAGAGCGTTTCGCCGAATCAATTAATCCAAGACGCGTTGGAAGCAGTCAGTCCCTCAACAACAACTCGTCAGCAAAAGATAAATGCTAAAATCTCGAAACGGCTTCCCAATATCTGGGTGGACGATGATATGATTCACCGTGTTCTGATTAACCTGCTTGAGAACGCCTCCAAATTCACCCCCGTTGAAGGCAATCTTGAAATCGGCGCAAAAACAAATGGCAAATGGCTAGAATTTTGGGTAGCGGATGATGGCGTTGGCATCTCACCAGAAAATCGTGCCAGCATTTTTGAAAAATTCACGCGTGGTACGGGCAAAGAAAAAATTTCAGGCTTGGGGATTGGGCTCGCTTTTTGTCGTCTTGCCGTGAATAAACATGGCGGAAAAATTTGGATTGATAATAGCCACGGTAAAGGAACATGTTTCAGAATTAACCTCCCCATTGATAAAAATCACAACTAGGAAACCCTCATGCAATCACCTAAAAAAAATATTTATATCGAAGATAAATACGCCGGCGTCACTTTAGGCGCAATTCTCCTTCCACATGGCACCATCTATATCGACACCCCGCTGATTCCCGAAGATGGGCGTGCTTGGCGCGCCGATCTTCTCAGCCTCGAAAGCGGACATGAACGACTACTCATCAATCTTGATACCAATATAGATCGGACAATCGGTGCGCGCTCAATGGATACAAATATTCTCGCGCACGAAAGCCTCACCGACTTCTTCAAAAATCGCTCCGCAACCTTCAAGGTGCAGGGGCAACGCACCGGTGCAGAATGGGAAAATATCCCCACACTGGGGAATGTCCGCTGGGCACCACCGCAGATTACCTTTACTCAAAAGATAACATTATATTGGGGCGAAACCCCAATTATTCTTGAATATCATCCCGGTCCTGATTTCGGTGCGATCTGGGTCATCCTGCCCAACGAAAAAACCGTTTTTGTTGGCGATGCGATTCTAAAAAATCAGCCTCCCTTCTTCGCCAATGCCGACCTCCCGCGTTGGCTTGAAGACCTCGACCTCCTTACCAGCGAAGCCTATCAAGGCTACACCATCATCAGCGGGCGCGGCGGTGTTTGCGCCTCCAGCACTATTGAGAAACAAAGCCAACTCATCAAAACCGCCCATGAAAAACTCGAAAAACTCCTCGAAAAAAATGCCGAGGTCGAAAAAACAGAAGAGCTGATTCCCGCCCTCCTCGAACCCCTGCGCTTCCTCGCCGCCGATGAAGAACCCTACAGCCAACGCCTACGCTACGGTCTAAAAGAATATTATCTGCGTCAGAAAACACTCAGAGAGGGAGAAGAAGCATAAATACCAACTACACCCCTGTTTTAGAAAGAACGCGCGGCACAAGAGTCGAATCACAGCATTATGCCGCAGCCGCTCTAGTTGATTCCTCCGGAAAACTGCTCGCTTGGATTGGGAATCCCCAACTGGAGACCTTTCTCCGATCAGCCGCGAAACCCTTTCAGGCAATTCCGCTTATCGAGCAGGGTGGCGCGCGTGATTTAGGCTTGATTCCGCGTGAAATAGCCCAAATCTGCGCCTCGCACACTGGAACCGATATGCACGTCGAAGCCGTCCGCGGTATCCAAGCCAAAATCGGGATTAATGAACAACATCTGCAATGTGGCACACATCCACCGATAGATAAAGCGACCGCCGAACGCCTCCTCATCGCAGGAGAAAAGCCCACCCCAATTCGACATAATTGCTCCGGCAAACATACTGGGATGCTCGCCCTCGCCAAACTACGCGGCTTGCCTCTTGACACTTATCTTGATACTGAACATCCCGTCCAAAAAGATATTCTGGCAGCCTTCTCCGAGATGTGCCAAATCGCCCCAGAGAAAGTGGGCATCGGCATAGATGGTTGCTCCGCGCCGAATTTTGCCGTTCCCCTCTACAACGCCGCACTAGGATTTGCTCGTCTCGTTGACCCGCGTGATTTACCGGAGAAACGCGCTAAAGCATGCAAAACCATCACCGCCGCGATGATGGCACATCCCGAAATGGTGAGCGGATTTGGTCGCTTCGACACGCGGCTGATGCAGGTCGGGCGCGGCAAGTTGGTCGTTAAGGTGGGAGCAGAGGGATATCAGGCGGTCGGCATCATGCCTAATTTAACGGAAGCAAGCTCAAAAGGAGTCGGGATCGCCTTAAAAATATCCGATGGCGACACAACAGAAAAAGTCCGCTCCGCGGTAATGTTGGAAATCCTCCGCCAATTCGGAATCCTAAACAAATCCGAGCTGGAAGAATTAGCCGAGTTTGGACCTAAAAATCCGATTTTAAATTGGCGAAAAATTACTGTAGGCGAAAGCCGTCCGATTTTTGAGTTGGATAGATGAACGAAAAAGCAATTGAAACCCATAAACGCCTTTTAGAAAAATTTGGCGAACCGATTTGGCGTAATCCTTTGCCCGCGATTGATGAGTTAGTCTCCACCTTTCTCTCGCAAAACACCAACGACGTGAACCGTGACCGCGCCTTCGACTCATTGCGTGCCAAATTTCCAACTTGGGAAGAAGTCCGCGATGCCCCCGAAGCGGAAGTGATAGAAGCCGTGCGTGTGGCAGGTTTGGCAAACCAGAAGGGACCGAATATCCAGCGCGCACTACGTCAAATTAGTGACGAGCGCGGCGAATTAGATTTGGATTTCCTCAAAGAAATGCCCATTGAAGAGGCGCGTGCATGGCTGACTAAATTTAAGGGCGTTGGACCCAAAACCGCCGCTATTGTTCTGCTTTTTTCTCTTGGAATGCCCGCCTTTCCCGTTGATACGCATGTATATCGCGTTACCGGCAGAGTGGGGCTACGTCCTGAGAAAATATCGGTAGAAAAAGCACATCCCTATCTTGAAAATGTTTTCCCACCTGAAAGCTATTACGCCGTCCATCTCAATATCATCCGCCTGGGGCGCGAGATTTGCAAAGCCCGCAAACCCAATTGCGCCGCCTGCCCGCTTTTGGAAATTTGCGATGCAGCTCCGCTTTAGATAGTTCTTAAAACGCTGTAAAAACATTTTTTCATTGCAAGGGGGTGAAGCTCACGAAGTTTTTAAACGGAACAATTTTCAACTCGATTTTAGGCTTTTCTTTGCGTTCTTTGCTGCCTCGTGGTAAACAATAACCAAGCTCACCTAACGCTTTTGTTAGGAGCTTCGCTTGCCTCAAAGACTCTCTTATGCTAGAGTAAAAGAAAGTTTTATATCTGATACATAAAAAGAAGGAGGTGGTTCATGTGAGAGACCTAAGACTCGAAAAGGGTCAAGGTTTAGTAGAGTATGCACTCATTCTTGTTTTGGTTGCTGTTGTCATTTTAGCTGTTCTACTGATCTTAGGTCCTATCATTGGAAATACGTTTTCAAAGGTTAATTCAGATCTAGAGAGCGTTTCTTATGTATTCCAAATGTTCTAGGAAGATAAAATCCCCCGCAAAGCGGGGGATTTTTTATTTCAACACAATCGGCTCAGGCGAGGACTTCAATAATTGCGCTTGCATAGACCAAGGTCCCGTCCAAGTGATGCGGACAGGGAGAATCAAGCCACGCAAATCATCATCCGCTTCAACGAAGACGAGTTTATTCGTTGGTGTTCGTCCGCGCCAGCGTCCTTTGACTTTTGCTTCAAAGAGGACGGGGACAGTTTCACCGAGAAGGCGTGCGTTGATTTCGCTTGCTATCGTTTTTTGGAGCGATTCTAGACGATGAAATCTTTTCCGTTTAACCGCGTCTGGCACATCATCCGGCATCCTCCGCTGGGAAACCGTTCCCTTGCGCGGAGAGTAACGCGCGAGGTGTGCCACATCCATTTTGAGATCACCAAGAAGCTGATAGCTTCGTTCAAACTGTTCATCCGTCTCACCGGGGAAGCCGACAATGATGTCGGTGGCGATGGAGCAATTTGGCACTTCCTCGCGGATTTTGGCGATCAGAGCGCGATAATCCGCTTGAGTGTAGCCGCGGTGCATATTTTCTAGCACTTCATCATCGCCCGCTTGAATGGGGACTTCAAAATGTGGCATCACTTTTTCTAATTCTGCCACGGCGTGCATAACCTCTACATCAAAATAGTTGGGATGCGAGGTGAGAAAGCGAATCCGCTCAATGCCCTCGACCTCGTTAAGCAGGCGGAGCAAATCGGCAAGATTTTCGCCGTTTTCCAAATCTTTGCCGTAACGGTCGACAATTTGCCCTAATAATGTGATTTCTTTTACGCCTTGTCTTGCCAAAGAACGCGCTTCTACCAGAATCTCTTCGAGGGGGCGGCTTTCTTCGATGCCGCGCCGATAAGGGATAATGCAATAAGTACAGGCGTGCGAACATCCGTACACAATCGGAATAAAGGCGGAGACGAGTTTGCCGCGCTCATGCTCCGGGATGATAATCTCACCGTCCATAAGCGCAAACCGGCTTTGGGTCGCGTTCGCCTCGGCGATGTAGTCCGCGTCCTGTGAAAGGTAGGCAATCAATGGTCCCGAATCGGAGGGTGGAGAGAAGACATCCACAAAAGGTAGTTTTTTACGCAATTTCTCCGCACCGCGTACGCCGACTAAGCATCCCATTAAATTGATAACGAGATTGGGATTTTTCTCTTTGAGCGGACGGATAGAGTGCAGGTAGCCGAGTGCTTTATCTTCGGCAGATTGGCGCACAACGCAGGTGTTGAGAACAAGCACATCGGCATCTTTGGCTTTTTCGGTATATTGGTAGCCGAGATGTTCAAGGGATGAACCCAACCGCCGCGAATCAGCGACATTCATTTGACATCCGGCTGTCCAGATGTGGTATTTTTTATCTAATTTATCCATAGGGCGGAGATTATACCATTTGGGGCGGAGGGGAGATATCGAGTGTTCTCAAATTCCAGCAATTCCAAATATGGCATCTAAGTAATCATCTAAGAATAAGTTACTGAATATTCACCATATATGCCCTACAGGGTACAAAGTCACAAAGAACACGAAGAAATTCTTTGTGATGTGTTTTCGGGAGGTTGTTTTTAGACGCTCACTAAGTGCCCGAGCAAAAAATTTAATATAATGTCTTAAATCGCGAAATGATGCTCACCGCCTATGTAGCGTATTATAATAAGCATCGTCTGCACAGAACCATTGGCTGTGTTGCGCCCAAAGACAAACTGGATGGGTGAGAAAAAGATTTTTATCGAAAGAAAATGAAAAATTCGGTAAGCCAGAGAAAGGAGAATAATTGGAACCTCTACATCTGGATTGTGGTCTGAATAAGTTAAAATAATTTTCATCATAAAGCCACAGAAAACACTTTTTTCTGTGGGATCAAAGAAAACTTCACACCTTTTATGTTTTTGTGGTGAGAAAAAATGGAGTCATTATGCACAAACTGACAATTTTCTTTTACACCCCTCCCTCTAATCAAGAATTTGACCAGCAAAGTTGGCAAAAGTTTATGGGATTAGCTGAAAAAATGCCCGATTTACGCCGAGAGACGGTTAGCGATGTAGATGAATTTATCTTTGGCGGTCAGGGGCGTGGCTATGCTAAAATCCACGAGTTTTATTTCGATTCTCGTGCCGCACTGGACGCGGCGCTGCAATCAGAAGCGGGGCAAATTGCAGGCGCGTTTTTGCACGAATTCACGCATAAACGTTTCACGATGATTATTGCCGAGCATAAAGAGGCGTTGCCGAAGGAATTTGTAACGTAGGGGCGAGAACTCTCACCCCGTATTTTTGTCCCTATAAAGATTGCACGATTTTTTTCACGAAACCAGGTCCCTCGTAAATCAGCCCCGTGTAGATTTGCACCAAAGTTGCACCCATATCGAGGCGGCGTTTTGCGTCTTCGGGGGACATAATTCCGCCAGAGCTGATGACGGGGATTTTCCCATCGATTCTTTTTATAATTTGACGAAGAGCCGCTTCGCTCCTGACCCTAAGCGGGCTTCCGCTTAATCCGCCTGATTCTGTCAAACGAGCAGATTGTAGCCCCGCGGGACGAGAAACAGTGGTGTTCGTCGCGATCACACCGTCCATATTGGTAGCAAGAATAACCTCAAGTGCGTCATCCAGTTCCGCATCCGAAAGATCGGGAGAAAGTTTAACGAGCAGAGGTATTTTTTTTCGCAATCTCTTTTGTTCAAATTTCCGTTGATAATTCAACTGCGTGAGCAAATCTTCAAGAAGGGCGGGAGCTTGTAAATCTCGCAATCCTTCCGTGTTCGGGGAGCTGATATTGATGGCTAAATAATCAGCACAGGGAGCAAAAAGTTCGAGCAGGGAAAGATAATCTAGCACCGCTTCTTTATTAGGGGTGCTTTTATTTTTGCCGATATTCACGCCAAGAATCATCTTCGATTTTCGTTTAGAACGATGCTCAGGGAGAAAACGGCGCAAGTTAATCACTCGCTGCGATTTTCGAGTGGGATATTTGCAATGCCCGATTTTATCGAGGTTCTTGACCATTTTTGCCGCGCCTTGAGAGGGGAATCCCAGACGGTTGATAAGGGCTTCATCTTTAGGGAGGCGAAAAACGCGCGGTTTCGGGTTGCCAAATTGCGCCAAAGGCGTGACTGTGCCAACCTCGATATGCCCAAACCCAAGCGCGGAAAGTCCGCGCAGGGCGTAGGCGTTTTTATCATATCCCGCTGCCAAACCAATTGGATTTGGGAAAGTCAACCCAAAGGCTTCGACCGGTTTTGGCGGACTTTTGAAAATTTGCTTAAGAAGCCAATTTGCGCCAAAAATATAACGAGTGTTATACAACGCATCGAGGGTGAGAACGTGCGCTCTTTCGGGATCAAGTGCAAAGAGAAGGGAACGAATAGATTTATACATAGTGGGTCTACTTATTGATCTTGAGATTGGGTATCATTCATTATGCGATGGGAACTGTCTTTATTTCTGCTTTTACCGTTTTTTGTACCCAAAGGGCATAGATGGTTTGTACACGGATGACACGGATTTCACGGAGAATTTTT
>JAOZOM010000248.1 GCA_029933275.1 Anaerolineales bacterium
GCTTACAGCGTATTTTAGAATCCTACTCTCATCAGGTTGCCATTGCTATTTATCGAGCTTCGAATATGGTGGCTGTTGAGCCATTGCAGGAAATTTACAAATACATTAATGCAAGAGAGCCGCAGAAAGCCTTTGACAAAATAGTCGAGACCGCGGCGGAAATGCTGGATGCGGATTATGCCTCGCTTTGGGTCAAAAACAGCTCTGACGAGCTAAATCGTCGAGCAATATATCATCCCGGTGCTAAAATCAATGACAAGGTAAAAAGCTTAAAGCCTGACAAAAACAGCATCAATATGGATGTCTGTAAAAATAAGAGATTGCTTATTATTCCTGATGTGAGCAAAGAGGAAAAGAAGGGAAAGAAGGGAAGGTATAACCGCATTTATAAAGAAGCGCAATCGGAAGTTGCTATTCCACTGATATATCAGGGAGAGTGCTTAGGAACGATTAACGCAGAAAGCCGTCACCTTGGAGCGTTCTTCGAAACAGATGCCATACGTCTGGGTGTCTTTGCTGGTCAGGCGGCGACAATACTCAAGACTGAAGAGAATCTGAAAGAATTACTAAAAAAGCAAGAAGAGGTGCATAAAGCCTATGAACGTCAAACAATGCTAAATTATCGATTGGAACGGAGATCCGGAAGCCTTGAAGCCGTTATGGAAATAGGGCAAGAATTGGCAACGGATATTACGCGCAATGAAGATGAGATATTGCGCGTCATTCATCAAGAAGCCAGCCATATTATGGATACACAGAATATGTATATTGCGCTCTATGATGCCAAACAGGACCACTTGTCCTTCAAACTGGCATATATGGATGGCGAACCTCTTTCCATCCCTAATCGTCCGATGAAAAACGGACGCACCGAGTGGATTATTCGCAACAAAAAACCACTGATCACTTATACCAAGGCAGAAGCAGAACGTTGGTACAAAGAATCTGGACATGGCGAATATATTAATCAAACCTTTGCTTCTTGGCTGGGCGTTCCTATTATGCTTGAAAAGAAAGTTTTGGGCGTTGTTGCTACCTATCACAAGACGGATGAATTTAAATATGATCCTGATCATCAGAAAATCCTAACGCTCATGGCTCAACAGGCGGCGATTTCTTTGGAAAATGCCCGCTTAGTGAGAGAGCTGCGCCGACGCATTCAAGAATTGGATGAGTTACGCAATCTCTCAGGCGATTTGTCAATAACCTTATGACCACTAATCTTGCACCCTTTCCCTCTCTAACTATCGAGGAGATTGGGCAACGTTTCCTAAATTATTATCGAGAGCTTGGCTATCAAGAATTGCCGAGCAGTTCCTTGCTGACAGATTCCTTGCCCATGACCTTTGTCATGAGCGCGGGGATGGTGCAATTTGAATTGCTGGCAGATCAAACGCGAGAATCTGATCGCTTCGCCCTTATCCAGAGATGTTTTCGGCATTTTGATATTGAAGAGGCAGGCAAAAGCGAGGCACACCTGAGTTTATTTCACATGCCGGGTGCTTTCCGTTTTGGGAGAATAGATCGTCGGCGTGTTGTCGAAGAAATTTGGCGTTTATTAACAGACGTGTATGGTTTTAATCCGGAAAATATGGCTGTCACTTATTTTGTAGGCGGAGAAATCGAGAACACATATCTTCCGGAAGATCAAGCAACAGCCCATGCCTGGGAAGAAGTTGGGATGAAACCTCATCAAATTTTCGGTATGCCCGCCGAGAGCAATTACTGGCGGCAAAGTGCCCACATGGTTGGCATCGTCAATAGTCGTAAATGTGGCCCCAACACGGAGGTTTTTTACGACTGTGGCGAAAGATATAGCTGTGGTGCAAACTGCAAGCCGGGCTGTCCTTGCGGGCGTTTCATCGAGTTTTCAAATACCCTTTTTATCGAAAAATATGTTGATAAAAAGGGCATCTTGCACCCATTGGACGAACCCTTTACAGAGGTGGTTATTGGACAAGAGCGCGTAGGGATGCTTTTGCAAAAGCTATCGTCTGTTTATGAAATCGAGACAGTTGCGCCACTTGTCCAGCAAGTACGCTGTTTCTCGGTACCGGGGATGTTAATTGAGACGGAAATACGGCATTATGAACATATTATCGCCGACCATTTCCGTTCGTTGATTTTCTTGATAAAGGACGGTACTCCCCCCCCGGGGCGCGGTGGGCGCGCCCGCCTGATACGTATTCTTGTACGCGAACTCCTAACCGCCAAAGAAATGCTGGGGATTACCGATCCTGCTTTTTTGCGGTCAATGCTTTATGTTGCCGTGGATTTGTATCCTGAGACGGCTTCTGCTCATCAGCAAGTTCGCCGTTATATAGCAGAAGAGGAGATTCGTTTTCAAGAAACCCTGCGAAAAGGGCTGGAGCGTTTAGAGCGTCAGATAGAAAAAGGAGAGGAAATCGGAGAAAAAACTGCACTTGATTACCAAAAACGATATGGGATACCTCTTTCTCTTCTGAATTCTCACCTACAGCAAAAAGGCATTTTTATCCTTCACTCTCGATAAAAACAGGCAGGTTAGATAGCGCAATGGGAAAACCTGATATGCAAAATAAAGAAACGCTACAATTTTTCGGTCCTCGATTTGTTGAAAAAAAATTCTTAGATTTTTTCAATGGGCATGGTTATACTTTACTTCCCTCCAGTTCACTGGTTGATGACTCTATCCCTATGTCTTTCGTTATGAGTGCCGGGTGGGTGCAAATAGAAAACCGAATAAGAGGAGGCTTAAATCATCCTCATAATAAATTAGAGAATATAGCTTTTGTACAAAACTGTTTTCGTCATTTTGATTTAAAAAACGTTGGAGAAAGTCCGATTCACTTAAGTTTATTTCGGATGTTGGGAGCTTTTCATTTTGGCAAAATTTGTATTGCCACTCAAATACAACGT
>JAOZOM010000249.1 GCA_029933275.1 Anaerolineales bacterium
TCATGGTCAGAGTGCAGGATGAAGTACAAGCGAGCCATATCTTCATATTCTTTGGTGCCGATGCCCATCATGTGAGCAAAGTTTGCGCCGTAATCCATACTAGGATCATATTTTGGCTCAACACCATCGCGATATTTCAATTGATAGATGAAAGCGGCAATCACGCCCAATTTGCCGGTCAACGCCATAGCGTCATCAAGGGCAGGTTTCCAAGTATCGTATTTGCTCATGCCTTTGGCATATTGCTTGGCAAATTTGGATGTGCTTTGTAAGGCTAAAACAGCTTGTGAGAAGAGAGCCATCGGATGGGTATCTTTTGGCATGGCACGCAGGGTGTCGAAAACGTATTTGGGCACATCTGCTTCTTTCGCCCATTCTGCTTCTACTGCGAGTGCTTCTTCTGCGGTGGGGAAATCGCCGGTCATCAGCAAATAATAGAGACCGCCAACGTAAGGCATTTCTGCGCCTTCTGGTTTTGGTAATTTTTTCAATGTATCAGGAACAGTGTTGCCGCGGAAGCGGATACCTTCGTTCGGGTCAACGTAAGAAATATCGGTGACGAGGGCTTTTACGCCACGAATACCACCGTAAATCTGACCGATGGTAACTTCACCGGCTACTTTGTTGCCATTCTCTTTTAAGAGTTTAACAACGCGGTCGCGCCATTCAGGTAATTGTGCATCAATTTTATCGTGCAGTATCATTGGAATCTCCTCCAAAGGAATAGGGTGAATAAAAAGCCGCATATCAGCGATATGCGGCTTTGCTTAAATTAAAGTTCTACAAGACCTTTCAGGGTCTCAACGCTGGCATGGACGGCATCCGCAGAAGCCTGCAAAGCGGTCTTTTCATCGTCGTTCAATTCATACTCAACGATTTTTTCAATGCCATCTTTGCCAAGCATCACAGGAACACCGAAGAAAATGCCTTCTTGCCCATATTCGCCGTTCAAATATGCGGCGCAGGGGAGAATTTGTTTTTTATCTTTCAAAATTGCCTCAGCCATTTGAGCAATTGCGGCAGAAGGCGCATAGAAAGCAGAGCCGGTCTTCAAAAGACCAACAATCTCACCGCCGCCTTTGCGGGTGCGAGTGACGATAGCTTCCAATTTGTCTGCATCCATATATTTTTCTAGCGGAACGCCAGCGATATTGGAGTGACGGGTGAGCGGAACCATCGAATCGCCATGTCCACCGAGAACGTAGCAGTTGATGTTCGTTACGCTTACGCCGGTTTCCATCGCAATAAATGCGCTCATGCGAGCAGAGTCCAAAACGCCAGCCTGACCAATTACCTTGCTTGCGGGCAAGCCGGTTTTCTTCATGGTCATATAGGTCATTGTGTCGAGCGGATTGGTCAGAATCAAATAAATCGCGTTGGGCGAGTATTTAATCGTCTCTTCGGCTACGGAGCCGACGATATTGGCGTTCTTCACTAACAAATCTTCGCGAGACATACCGGGTTTACGGGGTAAACCGGCGGTAATCACGATGATGTCAGAATCTTTGGTATCTGCATAATCGTTTGTGCCTAAAATGCTTACATCCTTGCCAATAATCGGCATGGCTTCGGTCATATCGAGGGCTTTACCTTGTGGCATCCCCTCCATAATATCTACCAAAACGATGTCGGCAATCTCACGTTCAGCCAACCAATGAGCGGTTGTGGAGCCGGTCATCCCAGCACCAATCACAGAAATCTTTGCCATATCTTCCTCCAATGGGAATAAAATGAAATTACATAAAATCGCTCTTTAAGCGATGCGATTACTACCTCCTAGAATACTATATAGTCTATCTCTGGGATAGTTTATTTTGTCACATATTCGCTATGTAAAATTTATCTTTACTATCGTAAATAAAAAGAAATTGTCATAAATTTATGACAATTTCTTTTTTTTTCTTGTTTACAATCCTTTTTCTTCAATATAGCGGATTGCTTGGATTGCCGCCCCCGCACCCATCCCTGCGGATGTGATTACTTGGCGGAAATGCGGATCGGCGACCTCGCCCGCTGCGTAAACGCCCTTGACGTTGGTTTGCATCAGACCATCAACAACGATGTAGCCCCGATCATCGAGCGTTAATTTTCCTTCGAATAACTCAGTGTTTGGTGTATGACCAATAAAGATAAATAAACCGTCCGTTTGGATAGCAGATTCTGCTCCGGTCTTCACATGGGCTGTTTTAACGGAAGCAACCTTCTCTCCCGCGTTGACTTCGGTCAGCACCGTGTCCCAGACGAAATCAATTTTCGGGTGTTCCTCAGCGCGCTTTTTGAGAATCGATCCTGCTCTTAATTCGTCCCGTCTGTGAACAATGGTAACTTTTGAAGCGTGATGTGTGAGGTAGAGTGCTTCTTCCAGTGCACTATCCCCGCCGCCGACTACGACCACATCCATATCTTTAAAAAAATGTCCATCGCAAGTGGCGCAATAAGAAACGCCGCGCCCAATCATTTCTACTTCGTTGGGAATATCGAGCGTGACTGCCGCCGCGCCAGTGGTGACAATGAGGGTGTCAGCAAGAAATTCATCACTGTAGGTTTTGACGCGATAAGGTTGCTCTGAAAAATCAACTTCGGTGGCGATATCGTAGATAATCTCTGTCCCAAAACGCACTGCTTGCTCGTGAAATGACTTGACCAAGCCTTCGCCAGAGATTCCCTCTGGAAAGCCGGGGTAATTTTCAACTGCGTGCGTTTTAGAAACTTGTCCGCCTAAATCCATACCTGTTAAGACAATCGGGTTGAGGTTTGCGCGCGCTGCATAAAGCGCAGCTGCTAGCCCCGCGGGTCCAGAACCGATGATGAGCATTTTGACGCGACGGGGCGTATTTTCTTCTGTCATAAAAACTCCTGAACGTGAAAAATCACGTTTTACATTCCACG
>JAOZOM010000250.1 GCA_029933275.1 Anaerolineales bacterium
TGCTTTTACTCTTCAAACCTTCCAACCTTCCAACTTTCAAACCTTCAAACTAATAATGCCCGCAGAAAAAGACCTCTCCCAATACCATATCGCAGTCATTATCCCCGCCTATAAAGTGGAAAAAGAAATCGCGGCGACTTTGGCGCGCCTCCCCGACTATATTCGCGAGATTATCGTGGTGGAGGATGCTTCTCCCGACCAAACGAGCGCAATTGTCGAAGAAGCCCAAGCAAAGGATGCGCGCATCAAGTTGATTAAACACGCGAAAAATCAGGGTGTGGGGGGAGCGATGCTCTCCGGGTTCAAAGAGGCGTTGAAGGGCAATGCACAAGTTTTTCTCAAGATCGATGGCGATGGTCAAATGAGCGGATACGATCCACGTCCGCTTTTGGAGCCGTTGATTTTAGGACAAGCAGATTATGTCAAAGGAAATCGTTTTCGCGATTTGAATGCGCTTAAAGCAATGCCCCTTGTCCGTCAAGTCGGCAATATGGGGCTGGGGTTTCTCGTCAAAGCCGCGACGGGATATTGGGATTGTTTCGACCCGACTAACGGTTTTTTCGCTGTCCGCCGCGAGGCTTTAGCCAAATTGCCTTTGGAACGCATCCGTAAAAGTTATTTTTTTGAAACCTCGATGCTCGGCGAGCTATATTTGATTGATGCGGTGATTAAAGATATTCCCTACCCCGCCGTTTATGGGGAGGAAAGCTCAAATTTGCTCGTGCATCAAATTCTTTGGGAATTTCCGCCAAAATTGCTGACTCTTTTCCTGCGCCGCATCTGGCTCAAGAAATTTCTCTTCAACTTCAGCATGGAATCGATTTATCTGCTGACCGGATTTCCCGCTCTCCTTTTTGGCTTGCTTTTTGGCATCGTCAAATGGATTAAGTATTATCGGCTTGGGATTCCCGCCCCGACCGGGACAATTATGATTCCCGTCCTTTCGGTGATGTTGGGGGTACAATTTCTCCTCGCCGCGGCAAATCTTGATTTACAAGATACGCCAAAAGAGCCGCTTTCTGAGGGGAAATTAGAAATTAAAAAGTGATATTCACCACGGAGACCACAGAGATCACGGAATTTTTCTTTTTAAAAACTCTGTGCCTTCAATGGTCTCTGTGGTAAAAAAACGATAAAGGAAAATAAATGAAAATCGAAGATGCTCTACAACAATACCCAAAAGAAAACCTAACCCGCGTTCCCACGCCTTTGCAGTTTCTGCCCCACCTTAGCGAAGATTTGGGCGTAAATTTTTATCTCAAACGCGATGATTTGACCGACCTCGCTTTGGGCGGCGATAAACCGCGTAAATTAGAATATGAAATTGCCCAAGCAAAGGCAAAAGGTGCCGATTACCTCGTCACCTGTGGAAGTTCACAGAGCAACCACGCGCGGTTGACGACCGCCGCGGCGCGTAGATTAGGCTTGGATGTAGCGGTTGTGCTAAGTCATGATCAATGGCACGCAATTCAAGGCAATTTGCTCACGGTTTACCTGATGGGCGCGCGGGTGGAGATTATCCACACCGATGATCATTGGGATTTAGAAGAATCCGCTCTTGCGCTTTGCAAAGAATTGGAAGCAGAGGGAAAAAAGCCGCATTATATCCCCGTCAGCGGAACAACGCCGCATAGTACGCTGGGATATGTCAGCGGCGCGTTGGAGAGTTATGAGCAACTCTCCACACAGGGAATTGTCCCAGACGCGGTTTATCTGCCCTTTGGCACGGGCGGAATCTTTACCGCAATGCTCCTTACCTTCCGCGAGAAAGGCATCCACGCGCCATTTTACGGAATTAGTGTCAATCGCAGTCTTGATAAATGCGAAGCAAATCTAGAAAAATGGTGGAGCGCACTTTGCGAGTTGTTAGAAATCAATCCAAAACGTCCACGCGAAGAATTTCATCTCCACGAGGAATTTATCGGCAAAGAATATGGTGACCCGACCGAAGCCGGTTTGGATGCTATCCTAAAAATGGCGACCGCCGAGGGCATTTTGCTTGACCCCGTTTATTCCGGGAAAGTTTTTTCAGGATTTCTCTCACATTATGCCGAAGGTCGTTGGAAAAAAGGCGATAATATCTTCATGCTCCATTCCGGCGGCGTGCCGGCTATTTTTGCGTATGCCAACATTATCGAAGAACATTTGCGCAAACGGGGGCGCTTGTAAAGTGATATAAAAAGCCCCGTTTCTTCAAAAGGAACGGGGCTTTTTCTTAGCAGTGTTTGAAAAGAGTCAAACCTAAATTTCTCCCGCTAACACAAAAGAGGAACCCGTTCCCTGTAAGGGAACGGGTTCCTGCTTTACAGATTCGCCTTTTTCTTCAACGCCTGCTTCACCAAAAAATCCATCAACGGGTAAACACCGCCGCCGATCGCATTATTCAGCCAAAAGAAGAACTTATTATTCATTCCTGGCAAAATCAGATATTTTTTCTTCACAATCCCCGCCAAAGTTACCTCAGCAACTTCATCTGCGGAGAGCATCCCCGCTGAACCGGAAATCTCCTTCGTCTCAAAAGGTTTATATTTATTTTCATCTGCCATCATCGGCGTATCCGTATCAGGCGGGAAAACGATAGAAACATCAATGCCCCTATACTTCATTTCCGAACGCAAAACATCTGAATACCCGCGCACGGCAAATTTTGACGCACCATACGCCGAAAATCCAAACGCGCCGATAAATCCCGCGGTGGAGGAGACATTTACAATATGCCCGCTACCGCGTTCCAGCATAAAGGGCAACGCGGTTTGAGTGAGATAAACCGTCCCCAGATAATTAATTTGAATCATCTGCTCAAAAATCTCAATTGGGATTTTCTCGATATAGTTCGGATGCGTCACTCCGGCATTATTGATGATGATATCCGGGACTCC
>JAOZOM010000251.1 GCA_029933275.1 Anaerolineales bacterium
CACGTTTCAAGCGTGACCTATTTTTTTACCCTTCGTTATAAAACGAAAATCTCCCGTAAATGCACCAATCTACTGCCCTACTGTTACTACTACTGGACACTGATTTACTGATTACCCTTCCCCCCTCCCTGAGGTATAATCGCCCTCATGCCGATTCTCGACAAAAACACCCTCGATTTTATCTCTCGTAGCCCAGAGCAAAGCCGCCGCATGGGGATGCGTCTCGGCGCGATGCTCCAGCTTGGCGATATTATCTGCCTGCAAGGCGATTTAGGCGCGGGAAAAACCACTTTTGTCCAAGGTTTAGCACAAGGCTGGGGATCACTTGACCCCGTCACCAGCCCGACCTTTATCATCGTCAATATCTATCGCCGCCCGGATGAGAAACAGCTTTTTCACCTCGACACCTACCGTCTCGAATCCGCAGCCGAAGCCGAGATGCTCGACCTCGATGAAATGCTCACCAGCGGCGCACTCGTCATCGAATGGGCGGAACGCATCGAAAGCATCCTCCCCGCCGAGCGACTTTGGATTAACCTCGAATATATAGACGAAGAACAACGCCGTCTACAAATCACCGCGCGGGGCGCATATTATCAAAAAATGATTGAAAAACTACGCAAATCTGCTTTTGGAGTGAATTAAATGCTCCTCGCCGTTGACACCTCCACCACCCAAGTTGGCATCGCCCTTTATGACGGCACGCAAGTCATCGGCGAGAGTTCTTGGCACGGGAAACTGCGCCACACTACCTCCCTCGCCCCCGAAATTGATGCCCTTCTCAAACGCACCAATCGAAAAATAAATGAACTCACTGCGCTGGGGGTTGCCCTCGGACCCGGCTCTTTCACTTCGCTGCGCGTTGGACTTGCGCTGATGAAGGGATTAGCCCTCGCTCGCCATCTGCCTTTAATTGGCATCCCGACTCTGGATATCCTCGCCGCGGCGCAACCCGCCCGTGACCTTCGGCTTGCGTGCCTCCTCCAAGCCGGGCGCGGGAGATTGGCAGTTGGGTGCTATAACACCTCCCCAAACGGGATTTGGGAACCCGAAGAGAACCTCAGCGTAATGCGTATAGACGAGTTGGTCGAATCGATAAAAACACCCACCATAATTTGCGGAGAATTATCCGCCGATGAGCGAGAAAATTTAACCAAAGTAGATTTGGTAGAACTCTGTTCACCCGCGCGTTCATCACGCCGACCTGCCTGTTTGGCAGAACTAGCTTGGAAACGGTATCAAGCTCAGGACGCGGACGACGCGGCATCTCTATCCCCCATATATTTGCAGGTTGGGGCGGCAATCCCATCATAATCCCCCTTGTAGTGACGACTTTAGTCGTCCTGCTTGCGCCCCTTAAGGACTAAAGTCCTTACTACGAGGGGTAAAAAAACGGAGCAAAAATGAAAAAAGAACTAATCAAAAAACTAGAAAAAAAAGAAGCCAAGATGGCAGTTTTAGGGCTAGGCTATGTAGGTCTCCCTTTGGCAGTCGTCTTCGCCGAAGCAGGCTTTGACGTTATTGGCATTGACCCCGATGCAAGCAAAATTGACGCATTGAACAAAGGGCAAAGCTATATCCCCGATGTAGAAGCCGAAGTTGTAGCAAAGTTGGTAAAAAGCGGAAAAATAAAAGCCACCACCGATTTTGCTGTGCTAAAAGATGTAGAAGCCGTGAGTATCTGCGTACCGACCCCGCTGAAAAAAACGGGCGACCCCGATATGTCTTTTATCGACACGGCGACAACCGACTTAGCGAAATATGTTCATGAAGGGATGGTGGTAGTTCTCGAATCGACCACTTACCCCGGTACAACACGCGAATTTATTTTGCCGATGCTCACCGAAAAAAGCGGATTAACCGTAGGAAAAGACCTTTTCTTGAGTTTTTCACCCGAACGCGTTGACCCCGGGCGCGAAGATTTCACAACCATTAATACCCCCAAAGTTTTAGGCGGAATCACCGAAGCCTGCACAGAAGTAGCGTGTGCATGGTACAGCGGTGCGATTGAAACCGTTGTGCCGGTTTCTTCCACCGAAGCAGCTGAGATGTCAAAATTACTTGAAAATACCTTCCGTATGATTAACATCGGCTTGGTAAATGAGTTAGCGATTATGTGTGACCGTCTCAAGGTGGATGTCTGGGAGGTGATTGAAGCCGCGGCAACAAAACCATTTGGTTTTATGAAATTTACGCCAGGTCCCGGTTTGGGAGGGCATTGCATACCGATTGATCCGCTCTATCTCTCTTGGAAGTTAAAATCAGTCAATTACAACGCCCGTTTTATTGAATTAGCCTCTGAAATTAATACGCAAATGCCGCGCTATGTGGTTCAAAAAGTGCAAGATGCACTCAATTTTCAAAGGAAAGCGATTAACGGGAGCAAAGTTCTCGTTTTGGGAGCCGCTTATAAACCAGACGTGAACGATTTGCGCGAATCTCCTGCCCTCGATGTAATCGCCTTGCTCGCAGAAAAAGGCGCGGAAGTCAGTTATCACGATCCTTATTGCCCCTCCCTAAAAGCGCATAATGGCGAAATAATGAAAAGTGTCCCTAATTTATTGGGAGCGGTAGAAAATTCAGATTGTGTCGTCATCATCACTAATCATAGCGAATACGAATATGATGCAATTTTAGAAAAAGCACAATTGATTGTAGATACGCGTAATGCTTTGGGAAAAGCTGGGCGCAAGAATGAGAAGGTTTTTGGATTGTAAATTTTTATCCACGAAGCCACACGAAAAAGCACAAAGTTTTTAATGTTTTTCTTAGTGAACTTCGTGTCTCTTCGTGGATTCGAAAAGGTTTTTTATGTCAAAATGTATCGTCACTGGTGCCGCAGGATTTATCGGCT
>JAOZOM010000252.1 GCA_029933275.1 Anaerolineales bacterium
TCGCTCCTGATTTTGGCTTGCTTCCGTTTAAATAGCATTTCGAGGAGAATTACATTCTCTTTACAAAAGGATTCTCTCTCATCTCCTCCCCCACACTCGTCCCCTCCCCATGCCCTGAGAAGATACGAATCTCATCGGGCAAAGTATACACCTGTTCGCGGATGCTTTTCTCTAGGGTTACCCAGTCGCCACCGGGGAGATCGGTGCGACCTACACTACGATAAAAGATGAGGTCACCGCTAAAGAGGACTCCAGCATCGGCACAGTAGAAAACGCTGTGACCGGGGCGATGACCGGGGGTGTGACGAACTTCAAAAGTAAAGTTGCCGACTTGGAGAATTTGTCCGTGCGTGAGGGGTTTTGGTTCGGGACCTGGATCAATCCTGAAGCCAAAACGGGATGCGCCACCACCATCTTTCCAGAGGTCGTAGTCGTCAGGGTGAAGGTAAACGGTTGGGGGTTTGGGGAGGGATTTCACGAGATCCGCAATCCCGCCAATATGGTCGAAATGGGCGTGAGTGAGCCAGATTTCTTTGATCTGCCAACCCTGCTCGAGGGCAGTCTCGGCGATTTTTTCGCCATCCCAAGCCGGGTCTATAACGATGGCTTCATTGGTTTCTGTATCAGCAACGATGTAGGTATTGGTTTGGACAGGTCCGAGGGTGAGAGAGATGATTTTTAGCATGTTTTTTTATCCACAAAGAGACATGAAGATGCACGAAAAAGAGGGGCGGGATGACCCCGCCCTTACAAACGATTCGGGCGCGGGAAGAAGATTAGGGTTAGGACAATGCCAACGGATATCAGAAGCAAGCCAAAGGGCAAGGGCGATGCGGGGGCTATCGAATAGAGGTATCCTGCTAAGGGTGGCGCAAGAATCAGAGGAAACGCGCTCACGGTTTCAGTCACCCCATAAGCCAATCCCATTTGGGCATCATCAATTAGGCTATTGACATGCGCGGCGGCGAGAGAACGTGCGGCGCGGTATCCGCCGAGCAAAAAATAACCGATGGAGAAGAAAACCATCTCGGTGCCGCGCCAAATGAAGAGGGCGAAAAACGCGGTGGCAAGCTGACCGAGCAAAAAGCCCGTGCGCGTTTTCATCTGCCCGAAAATAAGATTTAAAGTGACATTGCCCAGCGCACCCAACGCGCCCAAAAATCCGATTTGAGTGAGAGAAAGTCCGCGTTCTTCTTGTAGGAAATTTTGCGTAAGGGGTTGAGGAAGATAGAGCGCAAAAATGACAAAAAAGAGCAAAGCGAGAAAGGAAAGATACTCTTTATTTTTGAGCAGATTTTTCGAGGAAAAATGTGCAGCAGAATCGTGAAGAGGCTGCGGCGGAAGGGCGAAAATAAATGTGGTAGAAAAAACGAAAATAATCACGGAAACAATATAAAGAAAATGTAACCCATAATGCTCGCCCAACCAGCCACCAAGCAAAGGTCCAACCACCATACCGAGACTAAAAGTTGCCGAAATGAGCGTGAGAACGCGCCCCACGCTCCATTTGCCACGCGCCGCGGTCACATAGCTGTTGAGGGGAGCAGCCACAAAAGTTGTCATGCTATATAAAACCAACCCTGCCACAAAAAGCGGCAGCGCGTTGGCGAGAGCCATAAGCCCGCTCGCAAATAAACCGCCACCCCATGCCATCCGCAAGAGAGGACGGCGACCGATTTTATCGGCAAGGTACCCCGCGGGGATGTGGACAAGAGTCATCACCATCCCCACGCCACCCAAAATGACACCAATTTGAAGCGGGTCGGCACCGAGTTCGGCTAAATAAAGCGGTTGAAAGTAGAAAAATATCCCTTCACCTATTCCCCAAGTAAAAAGCGCACCCGCCAGAAGCAAAAGCGCGCGGCTCATGCCCCCATCCTACCCTTTCCCTTCAGGGGGAAGGAGTTTATTTGTTTTTTCTCAATCATTTTTGGGCTACTCGATGTATAAAAGCCGCCGCGGCAGGGAAAACTTCTCCCTTTGCCGGTTCGCGCGGGATAACGTGTCCGCTTTCGGTAACCCACATCATTTTTTTATCTTTTGAGCCAAGCGCATTATAGATTTTTTCCATGCTATCGGCAGGGACATAGGTGTCGTTTCGCGAGTGAACCAGCAAGGCTGGCACTTTCACTTTTGGCAAAGCGGCGCGCATTTCGGCAAGCAAAGGAGGTAATTCAGCAATCGAGCGAAGGGGATTTTCAGGATAAGAGACATGATCTCGCCAAGATTCTTTGTCGAACCAAGTTGCGCCGGGCTCCGCTTTCGTTTTTGGTAGATATTTGACAAAATTTGAGATAAATTTTGTATATTTGGCACGCGGATCATTTAATTCATAAGGTGCGGACATCGTAATTACGCCCGCGACCTCCAGCTTGCTTGCCATTAAAAGCGATAGTGTTCCCCCCATCGAAAGCCCGATTAAAAAGACTCGATCAACCGCGCCCTTAAGAAGATGGTAGCCATCTTCAACAGAGTGCATCCAATCAACATAACGCGTCCGAATCATCTCTTCGGGATTTGTAGCATGACCCGCTAAACGAACGCCGAGAACGCTAAAGCCTTCTTCAGCGAGATATTCGCCCATCCAGCGCATTTCTTTTGGCGCACCGGTGAATCCGTGCGTGAGGAGACATCCCGTTCTGTTGCCGGGGAAGTAGAAGGGTTCTGCAGTTTTTATGATCATGGATTGCTCCCGTTTTTTTGCCACCGATTTCACAGATGACACGGATTTTCTTTTTGTCTTTCATCAGCGAAATCCGTGTAATCTGTGGCAAATTTTTCAGTTTTTTATTTACTCGATAGTTATGTTTTTAATTTGAGTACGATTTTTCGTTCTTAGA
>JAOZOM010000253.1 GCA_029933275.1 Anaerolineales bacterium
GGTTCGGTGCAAGAACCATGGATCCGGAGGGAATCCCCAAATACCTAAACTCCCCTCAAACAGAAATCTTCGATAAAGGTCACCTCCTCTTTGGGCTGGATCGCGCAAAAAAAGCCATCCGCCAATTAGACCAAGCCGTCATCGTGGAAGGCTATCTCGATGTCATCACCCCGCATCAAGCAGGATTTACCAATATAGTCGCGCCGATGGGGACCGCACTCGGCGAAGCTCAATTGCGCTTAATCAAACGCTACACACCCGGCAACCATATCGTTCTCGCCCTCGACCCGGATGCAGCCGGTCAAAAAGCCATTTTACGCGGGTTAGAAGCCGCTCGCCAATCTCTCGACCGTGAAACGGAACTCCGTTTTGATGCGCGCGGTTATTTGCGCCACGAGGCACGCTTGCAAGCTGATTTGCGCGTGGCAAAACTCCCCGATGGTTTAGACCCAGATCAGGTTGTTTTGCGCAACCCAGATGAATGGAAAACAATTATCGCTAACGCGAAGCCGATTGTGACGCATGTGATGGAAGTTCTCGCCGCGGGGCGCGATTTGGATGACCCGAAGGTGAAGAGTGACATCGCCGCGCAGGTTTTGCCGCTGATTGCCGATTTACCGAATCCAATTGAGCGCGAAACTTTCCGTCAGCAGTTGGCGCGGATGTTGAAGATTGATGAACGCGCTTTAATCGGCGGTAGGTCACAGGGGAAACGCGTCCAACGGAGAAAAAGCCCACGACAGGGTGATGCAAAAAAATCGGCAAGCCAGCCGAAGGTCGCGGGCGTGGCGGCAGTTCATCCCTCCAAAAAAATCGAAGAGTACTGCTTGGGCATCATCGTCCGCAAACCAGAGTTGCTCTATCGCCTTGACCGCGCTTTACAAGAATCAGGTCTACACGCATTGAGTTTAGATGATTTTGGCTACACCGAAAACGAGATTTTATTCGAGACAGTGAAAGCCTCGCTAGAGCAGGACGAATTTGATGCGCACGATCATATTCTCGAAAACGCACCCGATTCTCTGGCGGAGTTGCTCAAGAGATTGCTCGCCGAGACGGAAGAACTCAGCTCGGTGGAAGAGCGTTTGCTCGAGGAAGCCTTGCGCGGCGTAATCAAATTGCGGCGGATGGTCTTGAGCGATAGTTTGAATCAATTGCGCTTTTTTCAAGAAGAGGTGCAGGAGAAAGGCGGCACGGACGAAAATTCTTATCAGGATTCGGTGATGCAACATGCGCTGATGTTACGCGCACTCGATGAAGCTCAACGAAAAATTAGCCAACGGCGGCTAGTGTAGAGTAGGGATGGTAGAACAATGACGACAGAAAAAATCACAAAGAAGCTCAAAGATTTAACACCCCAAGAACAAAACAATCTTCTCAAAGCGCGCCGAAACATCTTTGAACTGGAAGAACCGGATGAGAAAAGCCTCGCGGAAATAGACCAAGAAGTTCTTGATGAAGTCGCACGGCAAAAAGACCTTCCCAGTGACCCTGTGCGCTTATACCTACGCGAAATCGGGCGCGTAGAGTTGCTGGATATTAACAGCGAGTTCCGTTTAGCCACAATGATTGAGGGGCAACGCTTCGTGCAATCTTCTCGTTGCCAACTTTCGCAAGGGGATATTTCCATCGAAAAAAACACTTATCGGACGATTGTCAGCGATTTGCTCAACTTTTGGGTAGCCGTAAAAAGTGCAGCAAAAAAGAATAAGGTAGAACTCCCCGATTTAGGAGTCATGCTGGCAGAGGCGCAAGCCCTCCATCAGGGTTGGGAAAAAGATAAACCCTCCTACACACGAGCCTATCTCAACAGCGGCGATTGGGGAAAAGACGAAAAATGGAATCATCTCGCCAATCAAATTTATGGCGTTTTTCTCTGCTTTTATTTGCTCCCCTTCGCCTACGCAAAATGGTTGCTCACGCATATCCATAAATATCGAAAAATGCCCGTGCGCCAAACCTTTTACCGAAATTTACTAGATGATGAAGAACTTCAATGGGAATTGGATTCGGTCGCCTATCGTTATGACGAGGCGAGTCAGGCTCTTGCCCGTTCCAATCTTCGGCTGGTCGTGAGCGTTGCGAAACGCTATATGGGACGGGGGGTCTCGTTCTTGGACTTAATTCAGGAGGGAAACTTGGGTCTGCTACGCGCGATTAATAAATTTGATCCGCGACGAGGCTACAAATTCAGCACCTACGCGACTTGGTGGATTCGACAATCCATTAACCGCTCCATCGCCGAACAAGCGCGCACGATTCGCATCCCCGTGCATTTATTTGAGGCAATCAGCCGCATTTTCCGTGTTCAGCGCAAGATGACCCAAGAACTTGGACGCATCCCCACCACCACAGAATTAGTCTTAGGCACAGAGTATCTTGAGCAAAACGATATTCAAGTCATTCTCAAAGCGCAAAGTAACGAGACAAAAATCGCCCCCGAAGTTCAAGCTCGCTGGGATGCTGCCACAAAGAAAATAGATAATATCCTGAGAGTTGCAGAGGAACCCGTCTCTTTAGAAGTACCAGTGGGCGGGGATAACTCCAGTCAGCTTGGGGATTTTATCGAGGACGAGGACGCGATCTCGCCGGTTGACGCGGCTGCGCGCGAGATGCTCCGTGAACAAGTTCAGAGTGCGCTCGAGGTACTTTCTGAACGAGAGCGTCTGGTTTTGGTACTCCGCTTTGGGTTAAACGGGGGGAAGGAACATACGCTGGAAGAAGTCAGTCATAAATTTAACGTGACCCGTGAACGAATCCGCCAAATCGAAGCGAAGGCATTGCGGAAGTTACGACATCCCTCACGCAGTAAAGCTTTGAGAGATTATTTGTCTTAGAGA
>JAOZOM010000254.1 GCA_029933275.1 Anaerolineales bacterium
CAAGATAAATCTTGGACTACACAAATGCAGAAAAAAGAAATCACTCTCCCCCTCCCCTCCCCCGCCATCAAATACTATCGTCATGGCTGGCAGAGCTGGTCATTGACCGCGTGGCAAGATGCAAAAAGAAAAATCGTCTCACCGAAACCAAAGATTTTTCATCCACTTCAAACCGACCCGCGCTATATAAATGAATCCCGCCCGCATGGCTCGTGGGTCGGCGCGGTAGAGATGGAAAACGGGCAATTTCTCCTGCTCGGTGCGCTCGGACTCGATGCGCATGTTTTTCTCGATGGGAATACACTCATTGGTCAATATGAAAATGAAGCAGGCGAATGGCTCATTGCCGAAGGGAGCAAGACTGAAATTTTTGAGCAATATGCTACCGCGCTAAAAAAGACACCGGGTGTTTTTAAAACACCCGGAGTCTCACCTTCGCCAAAAATCTGGTGTTCATGGTATAGCTTCTACACGCATATCTCCGAAGAAAATCTTGGCAAAGTCCTCCACGATCTCGGCGACCTTCCCTTTGATGTTTTTCAGGTGGATGACGGCTGGCAGCGTGCCATCGGAGACTGGGTTCCGAATAAGAAATTTTCTACTGGCATAGACAGCTTCGCCGCACAAATCCGCCGTACGGGACGCACGCCGGGACTCTGGCTTGCTCCCTTCATCACTGTTCCTTCGTCAACATTATTCCGCCAACACCCAAATTGGCTGCTTCGCGACGAAAAACAGAATCTCGTCTCCGCGGGCTTCAACTGGGGAGAGCCTCTTTATGCTTTAGATTTAACCAATTCTGATGTATTAGAATGGCTATCCGCATTAATGAAACAAGTTCGCAACTGGGGCTACGATTACGTCAAACTCGATTTTCTCTACGCGGGTGCGTTGCCCGGGAAGCGTCAAAAGCCAATTTCGCGAGAGCAAGCCTACCGTCAAGGGTTGGAAACGATGAGAAATGCGCTCGGGGACGCGTATCTACTCGCATGTGGCGCGCCCATCATCCCCTCCCTCGGACTCTGTGACAGCATCCGCATTGGACCCGATGTCGCCTCTCATTGGGATAACCCGCGCGACGATCTCTATCTCCAAAATTTCGCCATCCCCGGCACACGAAACGCAATCCGCACAACGGTCAATCGGCTCTGGCTCAAACCGCTCGTCCATCTTGACCCAGATGTGGTCTATTTTGCGGCTGATAAAAATACCATGACGAGCGAGCAAAGGGAGATGCTTCAAAATTTAGCCCTCGTCTGCAATTATAAAGCTACTTCCGACCTACCTTCTTGGCTACGCGCAAAAGAAAAAGCAAAAATGAGAAAGTTCCTTGTAGCGAAATCAAAGAAGGTAGATGAAACCGCCTTCTCCGCCGCTATGCCAATTCCCGAAGCCAATGTATGGCAAAAACTCTTCGGGCATTTTCTCGGCTGGGCGGGAAATTTCCCTCTCATTCTACGATTTTTTCATTGGCTAGACAACAGAGCGATTCGCTCCACCTTACTCAAGTAATAAAAAAGTTAAGTCGTTTACATTCGTTCCCGTTGCCCCAATTTTAAACAAATCACCCAGCGCATCGAAAAAGGGATAGGCATCATGGCTTCGCAGATGCGATTCCACATCCAACCCCAGTTTTTTAGCGCGCGAGAGCGTTTCTCCTGTCACGACCGCACCCGCGGCATCGGTGGGGCCATCTTCGCCGTCCGTGGCGAGAGTGATGAGCATCACGTTGGGCAAATCTGCTAATTCTTCAACCGCGGCAAGAGCCAACTCCTGATTACGCCCGCCACGACCGGATGCGCCATTAAGTGTGACGGTGGTTTCGCCACCAAAAATTAAGCAGAAAGGGGAAGAGAAATTACGTATTTCATATTGCGTAAAATCACGTTCACGTAACATTTTTCCTAAATTCCGTCCAACTTCTACGGCTTCCCCTTGTAACAAAGTGGTCAAAACTTCTGCGTTAAATCCCTCTTTCTCAGCTTGGATTTTTGCAGCTTCGGCAGAGATGAGATTGCTACCGATAATTACGGGATTTCCTTCTTGTGCATTGATACCCAAAAGAGAAATTGCCTCCTCTTTCAAAAACCCAATAATTGCCTGTGGCGTTTTCGATATTAAATCGTATTTTTCTAAAATAGCCAGAGCATCTCGACGCGTAGTCGGATTAGGAACGGTTGGACCCGATGCAATTGCTTCCAGCGGCGAATTGACCACATCCGAGAGAATCAGGCTAATCGTTTGCGCAGGATACGCAGCACGCGCCAAACCGCCACCCTTAACGCGATCAAGTGCGCGACGAAGGGTGTTGATTTCATCTATCCGCGCGCCACATCCCAGCAGGAGGGATGTCAGTTGCTCCATATCCGCGAGGGAAATACCCTTTTCAGGCACGGTCATCAGCGCAGAGCCGCCACCAGAGATGAGGAAGAGGACCAAATCGTCAGCGGTAGTTTTGGCAAGTAATTCTAAAATCTTTTCGCCCGCAGCGAGACTGTGCACATCAGGGATAGGATGAGAAGCTCGCAAGAAATGCAATCTGGAGTCTATATCATCGTGAAAAGCTGATTTTGAGACCACAATCCCCGCGGTGAGGGTTTCACCCAAAATTTTTGCCGCCGCGTTTGCCATCGAAAATGAGGCTTTGCCTACAGCCACGAGATAAATCGCCGAGAAGTTTTTTAACGCATATTCCTGCCCATTAACCTCTAGCAAGCCCCCGTCACGCGCGAGACTACGCCGAACGGCATCCGCAGGATTCGCCGCATCCAGCGCAGCACATAAAATCCGCTTAATCGCATCCACAGAAGCACATCCCCCAAAACTATCTGCCCGA
>JAOZOM010000255.1 GCA_029933275.1 Anaerolineales bacterium
TCTCGTGCGCGTGGACGAATTACGCAAAGCCGCACAAAAAAGCGGATCGCGCATCCTGGTTGGATTTCAGTTTCGCTATCATCCGACCTTAAATAAAGCCCGCGAACTCATCCAAGAAGGTGTTTTGGGGAAAATTCTAAGTTTCCATTCACACTGGGGCGAGTATTTGCCAAATTGGCATCCCTGGGAAGATTATCGCGAGAGCTATGCCGCACGCGCTGATTTAGGCGGCGGCGTGATTGGCACCTTGACGCACCCGATAGACTATATCCGCTATATTTTGGGCGAAGTCGAAGAGATGAGAGCTTTTTCGGGGCATGTTTCGCCGCTCAAACTCACGGGTGTAGAAGATGTTGGGGAAATGGCACTCAAGCTCAAATCAGGAGCGATTGGCGGAATCCACGTCAATTATTTTCAGCGTCCACCCGACCATCGCCTTGAGATAGTCGGCACGTGCGGTTCCCTCCGCTGGAATAATGCGGATGGGGTACTCCATCACGATTCTATGCCGGACGAATTCGGGACGTGGCGCGCGAATCCTGCAAAATCTATCCATAAAGATTATTTTTTGCCGGATGGTTTTGAACGCAATCATCTTTTTCTTGAACAGATGAGACATTTTATCGCGGTCGCCGAGGGCGACGCCGAGCCGATTTGCGCGTTAGAGGATGGCGTGCGGGCGGTGGAGTTAGTTTTGGCGGCAAAAAAAGGATAAATCGTTAAGGAATCGTAGAGAAAAACGAGTATAAAGCGGGTATAATTGCGCCGTTTGCTCAAAATTCAGATGTTGAATTTTGGCGAGAGATGGAAAAAAACAAGTGAGCGATTTAAGAGACCACCCCATTTTCATTTGCGGACACCCGAAATCGGGAACGAGCCTGCTTCGCGCCTTGTTGGATTCTCATCCGCAGGTGGTGACGTATCCGGAAGAGACGGTTTTCTTTCGGCGGTTTTTACCCACAGCGAAGGGACGCTCTGCGACGGAGAAAATTGAACTAGCGGATCTCCTGCTGACGCAGATTTTTGAATGGGATGCAGAAAATCCGCCCGCGCACCAAACCGGTTACCCCGACCGAACGTATACCCAGTTTCCGGCATCTCAGGTTCGCGCTAAAATGCGAGATTTGCTCAACGAGCGTTTTGCCCACGATGGTGATTTACTCGGTGCGGCGATTTTGGCTTTTGGCGAGGTCTCCGGGCAGCGTGATGTAAAAACGTGTTATTGGCTAGAGAAAACACCTTATAACGAATATTTTGCCCCGCAGATTTTCGATTGGTGGTCACAGGCGCGTTGTATTCATGTAATTCGTGACCCGCGTGATAATTTTATTTCCTACCGTCGTAAACACCCCGATTGGGATGCGGAAATTTTTGCCACGAATTGGTGGAAATCCACGCGGGCTGGGATGAAAAACCAAGTGCGTTATGGTGCTGAGCGTTATATGCTTCTCTCTTACGAAGACTTTACCCAAAAGCCCGAAGAGATGTTAGCTAAAATTTGTGCCTTTTTGGGCATAGATGATCATGAAACCCTGCGTATTCCCACTCGAGCGGGGATTGCTTGGCAGGGAAACTCTATGTTCAGCGATAAATTTTCAGGCATTAGTGCCTCTGCGGTGGGACGCTGGAAAAACGCTTTGCAAGCAGATCAGCTTGCGGTCATCGAGTGGAGAAATCGCGCCCTGATGACAACTTTAAACTATCAATTATCGGCAGAGAATCTGAAGATTTCCCCTTCAATACGCTGGCGGATGTTGAAACGAAAATTGTATGCAATACTTAAGGAGAAATAAATAAGATGGCAGTAAAGAAAAGTAAGTTGATCGCCCCTTATGGCGGCGAATTGGTAAATTTGGTCGCGACCGGTGAAGAACGTGATGCGCTAATTGAGCGCACAAAAGGCTTGAAGGCTATTCAAATTTCGGCGCGCGCGTTGAACGATTTGGAATTACTCGCAACGGGGGCATTTTCGCCTCTTGACCGTTTCATGGGCAAAGCGGATTACGAAAATGTTTTGACGAATATGCGTTTAATTGACGGGACGCTTTTCCCGCTCCCGATTACACTCACCGCTGACCCTACCGAACTCCCCACCGTTGGAGAAGAAGTTGTCATCCGCAATTCTTTAAATGATCTCATCGGGATTATGAAACTCGAAGAAGTCTACACTTGGGATGCGGAAAAAGAAGCGCGTTTTAGTCTCGGTACAAATGACTCCCGTCATCCGTTGGTTTCTGAGATGTCCCGCTGGGGCAAAGTTTGCATTTCTGGCGAATTGAATATCATCAATTTGCCCAAATACTATGATTTTGTAGATATTCGCCAAACCCCTGCCCAAGTCCGCGCAGAATTGGAAGAATTGGGTCACGAAAACGTGGTTGCCTTCCAAACCCGCAACCCGCTTCACCGCGTCCACGAAGAACTGACCAAACGCGCCGCTAAACAAATTGGCGGATCTTTACTCATTCATCCCGTAGTCGGTCTCACCAAACCCGGCGATGTAGATCACTACACCCGCGTTCGTGTTTATAAGGCTTTGCTTGAGAATTATTACGACAAGAAATCCACCCGCCTGAGCCTTTTGCCTCTCGCAATGCGTATGGCTGGACCTCGTGAAGCTCTATTACACGCGATTATTCGCCGTAATTATGGCGCAAATCACTTAATTGTTGGGCGCGACCACGCTGGTCCCGGCAACGACAGCACCGGAAAACCTTTTTATGGTCCCTTCGATGCTCAAGAAATGCTCAGCAAATACGAAGAAGAACTCGGCGTAAAAATGGTGCCTTTCAAATGGCTCGTTTATTTACCTGAAACCGAAGAATATGTTGAAGC
>JAOZOM010000256.1 GCA_029933275.1 Anaerolineales bacterium
GCAAAAACTCGGTTTCTGCCCTTCTTTTTCTTGAAGGTAGCAACTTGGGTTAGTTTACTGAAACATCTCTTTCAACGACTCTTCTAGCGTAGGCTGCCCAACCTCCTGCAACTCGTAACGTACGCGCTGAGACGGTTTAAAAATGAGAAAAGGACATTTTTTTGCCCTATAAGTTCACTTTTGGAGAAATGTATCCCTTTCAAAACACCCTCTTAGGTCTGTCTTACATCACTTCCGGGGCTTTAATAGCCAATAGTCTTAACGAATTTACCAAAACTTGCTTCGCCGCGGCAACCAGCCGCAACCGCGCATCTCGAATTGCATCTGTCTCTGATTTTAGGACAGGGACAGCGTGATAAAAAGAGTGGAATGCGCTTGCCAGATCGTAGGCGTAGGTTGCCATAATCATGGGGCGGTATTGATTTGCGGCATCTTCGACTACGTTGGGGAAACGCGATAATAATTCGATTAATTCTACTTCGTGGGGTGTGAGTTCAAAGTTGAAAGTTGCAGGTTTAAGGTTTTTATCTTCAACTTTCAAACCTTCAACCTTAAACTTCTTCAAAATGCTTGCCGCCCTCACATGCGCGTTCTGGATATAAGGTCCCGTGCGCCCTTCAAAGCTCAACGCCACATCCATATCAAAGACGGTGTCGCGGCTGTTGTCTACGGAGAGCATGGCGTAGGCTAATGCGCCCAAACCGACTGTTTCTGCAACTTCGGCGCGGGCTTCTTCGCTCAAATTGGGGTTTTTCTCTTTGCTCGTTTCCGTAAAGCGGCGAATCGCTTCATCTGCCACATCTTTGAAGATGACGACACGCCCTTTTCTGGCAGACATGGCGCCACCGGGTAAACTGACGAAGCCATAGCCGAGATGGTAGCACTTTTCGGCTTGCTCGAAGCCCCATAACTCAAGAATTTTGAAAGCTTGCATAAAGTGCATCGATTGGCGCACATCTACTACATAAATGGAGCGGTCTACGCCGAAGTCGTTAAACTTTTTCTTTGCCAAAGATAAATCTTTGGTCAAATATAAGGTCGTGCCATCATTACGCAAAAGGACGTTGGTGCGATATTTCTCTTTTTTCAAGCCCAACTTCTCGTCAATTTTGACGATCACCGCGCCGCCTTCGGGGCGTTCATCGGTGGCGATGTCGAGATCGAGCAGTTCTTGCACAACGGCTTTCGATGGCTCGTCCTCTTCACTTTCGAAGAACCAAGTGTCAATTTGGATGCCGATTTGCAGCAAAATGTCCCTCAGTTCATCCAAAGACCACTCACGCGTCTCAAGCCACAGGTCACGGATGTATTCGTCTCCCGCATCCCATTTACGATACATTTCACGTCGCTCCGCATCGTATTTTTCGCGCAGAATCCGCTCATCATCTGTCTCATTTTCTTTTTTTGTGAGCAGATTAGTGGCTTCGACATAAAGTTTCAGAAGCCACTGCCCGCGCTCGTGGATTCCTTGCGGCTCTTGTCCTTTGTAGAATTTTTCGTAAATCCACAAGACGGTAATCACGCCCAGACCGATGTCGCCCGGATAGGCGGCGCGGAGGGTCTCGAAACCGGCAAATTCGAGCAGACGGGAGAGGGATTCGCCGAGGATGGCGTTGCGATAATGCCCGATGTGGAAGGAGTGATGGGTGTTCGGTTGGGCGTATTCGACCATGACTCGCTCGTGTTTCGGCTTGCCGCGCCCAAATTGGCTTTTTTCCTGAAGAATGGCAGCGATGACGCGTTCCGCAAAATCTTCGGTGACGAAATAGAGATTGAGATAGCCCCGAACAGCCTCGACGTGGCTGATGCCTTTGGGCGTGCCGATGACTTCTTTGACGCTTTCGGCAATTTCCTGCGCCCGTTGCGGCACGATGACACGTTTGCCTGTAGCTTTAGCGGCTTTGGCTTCATTCGCCGCCGTCTGAAAAAATGACGTAGATGTGCCCCACTCCCCGTTGAAGGGAATTGGTGCCCATTTTAGCTCGGCGAGGGGGATGTCGTTTGCGGCGCAGTAGGCGCGGATTTCTTTTTCGATTTGGAGGGTTTCTTGAGTGAACATATTTTTCCTGCGTGTTTCGTGTTGCGTAATGGTTTTTGAGCGGGGGGATTATATCAGATTGAGGAGTAAAGAGTGATGGGCACAAAAAGCGAATGTTGCTTCAGGGAGCATAGGGAATAAATTGAAGATATGTTTCCTTGTAAATTTCACCATTCTTATCACTAATTCTGAGATAAAATTTCTGTTTAGAATGACGTTTTTTGTCTGACCACTCATGCGGAAATTCTGCACTTAGAATACCGCTTACGCCAGAGATTTCTTTTGATAAAACGGTTTTGTTTTCTAAGGTATATGAGTCATTTTCGCTATGAGGAAAAACTTCAACAATAAGCGTTTTCGATATATCTTCTAATTCAGAAGAACCTGATATCCCTTCGACAAGCGAAAAATTATATGAATAAGTTAGGTTGTAAAATCCGCCTTTGGATTCTTTGATGGTTATTAAATTTTCGTTGGGGATAAATACTGGAGAAATGTTAGAACTTAATAAATTAGGGGTGCCGATAATAAGACCTTCAGTAAGGTCTTCTCTGTACGTATTAGGAAAATCTCTTTCAGGGTTATCCGAATACTGTTTGACAAGGTCAGAATCAATATAAATCTCGTCCTGAAAAAACACTTTGCCCGTTTTATCTGCAACTTGATAGACTAAGCCTCTCGTATCACCAAGCTGCTGACGCACTTGTTCCAAAGGAATGCGCACATAAAACTCGTTTAATGTTGCTGCTTCCTTGACTTCGTCAAGTACTATTGAATTCTGAACAACGTAATT
>JAOZOM010000257.1 GCA_029933275.1 Anaerolineales bacterium
GTTTGAAAAACGGGGGCTTTTTTCTTTTCTTGGTGAACTTCGTGTGGTTTCGTGGATATTTACAACCGAATCACCGCGCCGCAATACTCGCAAGTGATGCTATCCATCCCGCGGAGCACAACTTGATTGATCGTGCCGCCACAAGAGGGACATTCCGTAGGTGCATCTTTGACTTTTTCAGCAGCCGCTTCATCAATAGCAATTGCGCGGGTTGAATCAAATTCTTTCGCCTTCGTTCGTTTGAGCAGAGCCTTCCATTCATCGCCGCTCTGCCAGATATGCAGATGTGCTGAACCAAAAGGAGCACCTTTGCCGAAATGAATTTCGATGAAGTCGTCTTTATTCATAAAGCCCTCTTTGCGGGCTTTCGTCTCTTCAATCAATGCGACCGGAGCCTCCCAGCGCAATTCTTGTACCAGCTTTTTCTCTGTAGTAATAAAAAGCACCTTCTTTGTTGCAATTTTTTCTTTTTGCTCAAAAAGTAGACGCTGGTCGGTCAGATACAGTATGCCTTCGGGGTCATCTTTTCGCTCTTTGCCATCCTTAGCCCAAACCGCCTTGACCGCCATAATTGCCCCTTCGGTTGCCAGCAGGTCAAAAGTTGCCTCTGAAAACTCGTTAAGCATCCATTCTAATTGGCTTAAATGGGATTTGACCTTCTGCACATCGCTGTTGAATTGATCGTAACCGCCTCGGATGCTTTGCGCGGTCGCCTCAACTTTTCCCTCCAAGGATTCGACCTGTGACCTCAGCCTGCTCACGCGTGGACGCAAAGCCGCGGGTGCCCCGCTTTGTCCCGCTAACTGCGTGATCTGAGACTCAAGTGGACGCAAAGAGCGTTCCAGTTTTTGTGCTTCTCTTTCGATCTGCGTGTGGAGATTCCCCTTGAGCATACCCCATTGCTTAACAAAATCGGCGGCTTTCTCTTCCAAACTTTTCTCAAAAGCATAACCGCTCTCTCGTAGGGATTCGATTCGCTGATTCATCCCATTCACAGATGTTTGCAAATCTTCCACATTATCGCGAATATCGCTTAGTCGCACGGAACTTTGTAGCTCCAGCAAAGAGGACTGCAAACTGCGAATATCACTTTTCACTTCTTCGGCAAGGCTGGGATTGGTCATAAGGTTTCCTTTTGATGGCTATAACTTCAAAGTTGTTTAAATACCACCTTATTCTAACGTATTTTCTTCGTTGCAAAATGGTAAAATAGCAGGGTTGTTTTAAACTACTCACTTTAGTTTAAAATAGAAAAGAATTTAGGCGATATTATAATTCTAAAAAATATAGAAACACAACTCTCTTACAAATTATAATCACCTGATACAAAATTACCAGAAGACGGCTGAGTAACTCCGATTGCACCTGAAGAGTATGTCAAAGCCATAAATAAAAATAGAGGTATCTATGTCAACAAAAACCCTTCAAGAACGCGCCATTAACACGCTTCGCTTCCTCTCCGCGGATGCAATCCAACAAGCTAACTCTGGGCATCCCGGTCTCCCGATGGGTGCTGCCGCGATGGCTTACACTATCTGGACGCGCCACCTACGCCATTATCCGAAAAATCCCAACTGGTTTGACCGTGACCGTTTTGTCCTCTCCGGCGGGCATGGTTCAATGCTCCTCTACGCTCTCCTACATCTCACCGGCTATGACCTCTCCCTTGATGACCTGAAAGAATTTCGTCAATGGGGCAGTCGCACACCCGGGCATCCCGAATACGGGCATACTCCCGGCGTAGAGGTCACTACCGGTCCGCTCGGACAAGGTTTCGCCAACGGCGTTGGTTTTGCCATCGCCGAAGCGCATCTCGCCGCTTGTTTCAATCAAATGGGGCAGAAAATTATTAATCACTATACCTACGCCATCGTCACAGACGGCGATCTGATGGAAGGCATCGCCTCCGAGGCTGCTTCGCTTGCTGGCACGCTCAAACTTGGCAAACTGATTTACCTTTACGATGACAACCACATCTCGATTGATGGCTCAACTGACCTCGCCTTTTCTGAAAATCGTGCCGCTCGTTTTGAAGCCTACGGCTGGCATGTGCAAACGGTGGAAGATGGTAACAATGTGGATGTGATCGATTCCGCGATCAAAATGGCAAAAGCGGATTCTCGCCCCTCGATTATTATGTGCCATACCATTATTGGATACGGTTCTCCAAACAAGCAGGGGACGAGTGGTGTTCACGGCGCACCGCTCGGGGACGAGGAACTTGCCTCCGCCAAAGAGAACTTGGGTGCCGACCCCGAACTTCGTTTTGCAATTGATGCGGATGTCCTCGAACATTATCGTCAAGCCGTCCTGCATGGACGTGAACTCGAAGCCGATTGGAAGATGCGTCTCGAAGCCTACACGCGGATTGCGCCCACAAAAGGCAAAGAATTACAACGCCGTATTGCGGGCGAACTTCCTGAAAATTGGACGGATTCTCTCCCCACCTTTGAAGCGGATTCAAAAGGAATGGCATCTCGCGCCGCATCGGGGAAAGTTTTGAACGCAATCGCCGAATCTCTCCCTGAATTGGTTGGTGGCTCGGCGGATTTAGCTCCTTCGAATAAAACTTGGCTGAATGGCTTTGATGCTTTTTCATCCGAAACTCCTGCCGGACGCAACTTTCACTTTGGTGTGCGCGAACATGCGATGGGAGCCATCGTCAACGGAATGGCAGTTCATGGCGGATTAATCCCTTACGGCGGGACATTCCTCGTCTTCTCGGACTATATGCGTGGGTCTTTGCGTGTAGCCGCTTTATCGAAATATCCCTCCATCTGGGTCTTTACCCATGACAGTATCGGCGTTGGCGAAGATGG
>JAOZOM010000258.1 GCA_029933275.1 Anaerolineales bacterium
CCAATAATTGCTGGGGGTGTTTTTTCCAACCACTTCGGCGGTTTCGTTGGTCATCAACGCACCGATACGATCGTAAACTTTGCCGGGACCCGTGCGGCAATTGGTATCTATGCTCACGCTTACCATCGGTACAGAGGGTGTAGCTGTTAATGTGATGGTTGGGGTTGCGGCTTCTGTTGGCGCTTGGGCGGGAGGTGGAGTCATCGTGGGAAGCGGTGTGGGTAGTTCTGCGTTGGGGGGCGGGATTTGTCCGCTTGCTTCAACGGTTAACGCGACCGAGGTTGCGATGGCGTTCCCGTCCGGAGCTTCTGGTACTGGAGTTGTGTTGCTTAAATTACACGCCACAATAACCAGTAGCGTACCACTGATAATAAATAAAACCTTCTTTTTCATAGCACCTCTCCTCTTGGCTTTAATGGTTGGGAATATAGAAAATGATGGCATATTTCTTGATGAAAAGCAATAGTTCTGCACGGGGATATATCATTTGAAATATACCTATACCAATTTTCTGCTTCTAATCGTTTTTTTCCTCCCACCCTTTTTTCAGAAGAGAGTGGCATCAAAGTCGCGATTTTAGGCGTTTTTTTCGTGTAACTTCGTGTGGCTTCGTGGATTCTTTTTCAAGACTACCGCGAAATCCTAAAGAGCCATCGTTTTTTTCCTCCCACCCTTTTTTCAGAAGAAACCAAAGCAGAAATATATTCAGTAGAAAAAAAAGAACACGTGCAAAAAGGCTAAGTTGAAGAATTAACCATTCCCCTTCTGTAACTGTCCACGCGGGGACTTGGGCTGTGATTTCGGCAAACTTTAGCGCATCCCTGCTCAAATAATCTTTAGCGATGTCGTGCAGGGCGAGAAAATCTAGAATTGTGAGTAAAAATATGAGCGCGTTGAAGGTGAGCATCCCTTTTATGAAAAGTTTTTGCTTCATCCGGAGTTTTCTTCTTCCTCTTTTTCAACGACGAGCGTACCTTTCGTGACCAGTGCAGCGATTGCGCCCAGCGCAGCTAATTGTGGCGCGACTAGCGTCCCTAAAATGCCAACGGTGAGAGGGATATCAATCAGGGCGCGCCCCTCTTCGTTTTTGATAATCATTCGGCGAATATTCCCCTCGTGGAGAAGTTCTTTGATTTTTGCAATCAATGTATCGCCATTGAATTCAAATTCTTCTGTGCGAGTAGTTTCCATAATCTTGCTCTTTTTTAAAAGACACTCGGTTTTTGTTCGTTAAAAGCGAGTGTCTTTCTTATCTAAAAAAATAGTGTTCTAAACTTCAAAGCTCCACTCCCCGCCGCGCATAATCGGGGTGATATTGCCCTTTGCGTCAATCCCGTCAATATCCACTTCGTCCGACCCGATCATAAAATCAACATGGATTAAGCTATTATTTGCGCCAGCCGCTGCTAATTCCTCTTTCGACATCTCTGTCCCGCCCTTGATTGTGCTGGGGTACGCGTTCCCTAACGCGAGATGACAAGCTGCGTTTTCATCGTAAAGCGTGTTGAAGAAAATTAAACCGCTTTCTGAAATCGGCGAGCGATGGGGAACAATAGCCACTTCGCCGAGTTGTCTTGAATTTCCGTCCGTTTCGAGCATTTTAGCTAAAGTTTCTTCACCTTTTTCTGCGCTGAAATCGACAACGCATCCATCTTTAAATGTCAGGTTGAAATTTTCAATTAAATTACCAAAATAATTGAGTGGTTTTGTCGCGCGCACTGTCCCATTTACCTTATCTTTATGAGGCATTGAGAAAACTTCTTCGGTGGGGATATTTGGCGCAAAATCTACGCCATTTGTGGTTTTATCGCCACCGCCAGCCCAAAGATGATTTTTCGGCATCCCAATTTTCAAATCGGTGCCTGGACCGCGGAAATGAATCGTGTCAAATTGCTTTTCGGTTAGATGGTGATGACGTTTTTGTAAACTGGAGAGATGCTCTCGCCAAATAGCCACGGGGTCGTCATAATCTAAACGACAGAGCTTTACCATCACATCCCAAAGTTTGGTTTCGGCTTCATCCATGCTTAAATCGGGAAAAACCTTAGCTGCCCATTTTGGCGTAGGCGGGCAAACAACTGTCCACTGCACCGATCCGCCCGTAATATATTCGCTCATCGGTTTAAAATGTTTTGCACGCGTTTTCAATTCAATGCCAATTAGCTCTGGGTCTTGTCCCTTGAGCAGTTCGGGGTCTGCACCGGTAATCGAAAGAAAAGCAGAACCGGCTTTAGCACTTGCTAACATCCCTTCGGGAATCCATGTTTCGATTTCAGCAAAAGAATCGCGCGGCGCGCTTTCGTGGCGGATTTTTCGCAATTGTTCATCGCCCCACATCACGGTTACGAGCGGGCATCCGTTCTGATAGGCTTTTTCGACCACTTTTCGCACCAATGGTGCGGTATTCATCTCTGCGGAGATTGTTAAACGTTGTCCCTCCTGCAAATTTAAGCCAACTTCTACAATTACTTCAGCGTATTTATCTAGCATTTTCGCTCCTTTTATTTGACGGCGATTACAGTCCCGCCCGTCATCTTGGATAATTCACTCGATAGCATTTTGAAAACTGCATTCGGCGTTCCGGCTGCCGCCCAAAGCTCTTTGTAGCCGAGCAAGTCTAAATCCACGTATGTTTCGATGGGATGCAGATGTCCCAGCGGAGGGATGCCGCCGATAGCGAATCCGGTTCGCTCGCGGACAAAAGTTGGGTCGGCGCGTCCAATCTTCTCTTGGGCGTAAGCCTTGATCTTTTTAACATCTACCCGATTCTTTCCACTGGTCAAAATCAGGATTGCCTTCCCGCTCTTTTT
>JAOZOM010000259.1 GCA_029933275.1 Anaerolineales bacterium
TGACCCGATCCCAGCGGGATGGCTCGCCGATAATCGCAAAATCAGGGCGATATTTGTCGACAATATACCGCGCCCCGACAGATTCTCGTTCTTCATCAATTGCGCCGATAACGACCATCTGCCAGCCACGCACTTGACCCAAACTTGCCACCGCGTCGACAAAGCTGGAGAGCGGTCCCTTGGCATCTACCGAGCCGCGCCCGTACAGAATATCACCTTCGATGCGGACAGGAATTTCCCCCGGCACCGTATCAATATGCCCCAAGAGAACAATTTGCTTCTCGCCCTCGCCCATCACGCCGACGGCATTGCCGATTTCATCTTTATAGGCGCGCGTGAAACCTAAATCTTTCATGCGCTGAACGAGATAATCGACAGCGGGCGTTTCTTGTCCAGAGGGGCTGTAATGTTTGACGAGTTCGATTAGGGTTTGGGCTTTTTCTACATCACTCATAGGTTTTTCCATGTTTTATATCTCACGCAATACCCAAAGGGCACATTGAGACGCTAAGGCGCAAAGTTTTTATTTTTTTCTTTGCGTCTCTGCGGCTTTGCGTGAGCTTTATTTTTACGTTTCGTGTCTTCACGTTTTACTCTAAAACTTCCTTCAACGCCACAATTGCCTCATCAATCTGCTCTTTCTCAATCACCAACGGCGGCAAGAGACGAATAACCGTCATTCCCGCAGGAAGAGCAAGCACGCCGCGTTCCGTAAGTGCTCGCAAATAAGGTGCGACCTTTTTCTTAATCTCGATACCAATCATCAATCCCAATCCACGCGCTTCGCGGATGAGCGGAGATTCGATCTTTTGCAATTCTGCGAGGAAATATGCGCCCAACTCCGCCGCACGCTCAGGGAGCTTTTCGTCCACGAGGGCGTTTAAGGCTGCCAACGATGCTGCTGCTGCGAGGGGATTTCCGCCAAAGGTTGAGCCGTGAATGCCTTTGCTGAGTTCAGTCACACGTTGACCGAGCAAAGTTGCGCCCATCGGCATGCCGCCTGCCATGGATTTAGCGACTGTCATAATATCGGGGCTTAAATCATAGTGGTCAACGGCAAACATCTTGCCTGTGCGCCCAAATCCAGTTTGGATTTCATCCATGATGAGCAGGGCTCCACGCTCACGGCAAAGTTCTTGCGCTCCAAGCAGATATTCCGCATCGCCGGGATAGACTCCGCCTTCGCCTTGCACGGCTTCGAGAATAACCGCGGCAGTATTTTCATCTATCGCGGCTTCAAGTTTTTCAAGTTTATTATAGGGGACATGTTTAATGCCAGGAACTAGGGGCAGGAAAGGCATGCGGTATTTTTTATTCCACGTTGCGGAGAGTGCGCCCATGCTACGACCATGAAATCCACGCATGGTGGCGATGATTTCTGTCCGCTTGGTGCTGAAACGGGCAAATTTGAAAGCGGCTTCGACAGCTTCTGTTCCCGAGTTGGAGAGAAAAGCCCGATCCATGCCTTCGGGGGCTAAACTGGTCAGCTTTTCCAGCAATGCCGCACGAGTATCGTTGTAGAACATCTCTGGGACAGAGATGATTTTCTGCGCCTGCTCGGTGATTGCCGCCACAACTTTGGGATGGGCGTGTCCGAGATTCGCTGCGCCCTGACCGCCAACGCAGTCGATATAAGCGTTACCTTGATCATCGTAAAGAGTCGCACCTTGTCCGTGCGTGATGACGAGATCGCGTTTGGCGTATACGCCGGAAGTATGAGCATTTTCTATTGTTCGAGTATTTGACATAACATTTCCTTTTTGTCCACGAAGTCACACGAAGACACACAAAGAAAAAGCTTAAAAACTTAGAGCTTCTTCGTGTCCCTTCGTGGATAAAATTATTTAATCACTGTTCCGTTACCATCTAATGCATTCGAGATTGGGCTTTCAACCCGCCCATCAGCAATAATAACTTGCCCAACGCCGCCATTCAGAGCTTCCTGCGCGCCGAGAACTTTCTTCTTCATTCTGCCTTGCGCATATTCGATGGCTTTCTCTAAACCTGCGATGGGAATTTCTTTAATCAGTGTGCTTTCATCGGGGAAATCGCGCATCAAACCGGGGACGGCAGTGAGAAGAAGCAAAGTGTCTGCATCCAGAGCAGCAGCGACTTCGGCGGCGGCACGGTCGGCATCTACGTTGAGAGCTTCGCCTTTTTCGCTCATTGCCATCGGGGCGATGACGGGGGTGTAGCCCGCATCCAGTAGCGTTTGGAGCAACGAGACATTCACTTCTTCGATTTTGCCTGTGTAATCATCCCGCAGGATTTTCTTTTTGCCATTTTCGATGATACGAATGGCAGATTTGCGTTTTGCTTTGAGCAGACCACCGTCTACGCCACTTAATCCGAGGGCGTTTACGCCGAGCATTTGGAGTTGTTCGACGAGAAAAGTGTTCACCTTCCCGTTGACTGCCATCGCAAAAACTTCGAGGGTTTCTCGGTTGGTGTAGCGGGATGTGTAGCCAGAGGGTGAGGTCACAAATCTGGGCGGTTTCCCGATAGCTTCGCCGAGCGCATTCGCTTCCGCTGAGCCGCCGTGGACGAGCACGAGCTTTTGCCTTTCGGCGATCATTTTGGCGATGTCAACACAGATGGCAGAAAAATCTACCCCTTCGGTGCCACCGAGTTTGACAACCGTTATGGCGGTGTTGTGTTTGGTCATAATCTTGTCCTTAGTGAACGTCTAAAAACAACTTCCAGAAAAGCGCACTACAGAGAGACACGGAGAACACACGTGTGCCTACGCACAGTGCAGGCAAAGTTTTTCTCTGTGGTCACAAAGAAATTCTTCGTG